>DASQKT010000378.1:0-2398 GCA_035630415.1 Skermanella sp. | reverse complement strand
CGTAACCAGCGAGCGCGGCTCGGAAACCCGCCAGATGGCGCTGAAAGAGCCCTCGATCGTCCAGAACAGCATGACCGACGTGATCGCGAGGCCGACGATGCCGAAGGCGGTGAGCTGGCCGGCATTGCCGGCGAACTGGATGATGGTGTCCTGGATGGCGTCGCCTACTTCCGGCACAAGGTTGCGCAGGATCAGCGTCTGCGCCTGCTGCTGAAGCGTCTCATAGGCGGGAAACGCCCGGAAGATCGCAAAACCTATGGTCATCAGCGGTACCACCGCCAGCAGCGACGTATAGGTCAGGGCCGCCGAGGTCGTCAGGCAATCGTCGGCGAAGTAGCGCTTGAACAGGTACTCCATGAAGCTGGCGAAATCGCGTAGCCGCTTCGGCACGGACTGAAGCTGGTCCGGCAGATGGGCGATGCGGAAATCCATCACGGACGCTCCCGGAGTTGACGCGGACCCGACGGGGATGTAGCTGGGAAAAAGCAACATGGGTTGTCGCTCATTCCGCCGCCGCCCATCCCACCTTTGATCCAATTTTTCTTTCGTGTACGATGCCGGCCGATTCCAAGCGCCGACAGCACATCAACGAGGCCTCGATGTCTACATCTTCTCAACTCATGGCCGGCAAGCGTGGTCTGGTCATGGGCGTGGCCAACGACCGGTCGATCGCCTGGGGTATCGCCAGCGCGCTCGCCGCACACGGCGCCGAACTGGCCTTCACCTATCAGGGCGACGCCCTCGCGAAGCGGGTCAAGCCGCTGGCGGAGTCGGTCAAGTCCCAGATCGTCGTCCCCTGCGACGTGACCGACGAAGCGAGCCTCGACGCCACCTTCAAGGCCATCGAAGACCAGTGGGGAAAACTCGACTTTCTGGTTCATGCAATCGCCTTCTCGGACAAGAACGAACTGGACGGCATGTATCTCAACACGTCGCGCGCCAACTTCGCGCGGACGATGGATATTTCATGCTACTCGTTCACCGCCTGCTGCCAGCGGGCCGTCCCCCTGATGAAGGACGGCGGCAGCATGATCACCCTGTCATACTACGGGGCTGAACGTGTTATGCCCCATTACAACGTCATGGGTGTAGCAAAAGCGGCGCTGGAGGCAAGCGTACGCTATCTCGCGACCGACCTGGGTCCCCAGAATATCCGGGTCAATGCCATTTCGGCGGGTCCGATCAAGACGCTGGCGGCCAGCGGCATCGGCGATTTCCGCTATATCCTGAAGTGGAACGAGTATAACGCGCCGCTCCGGCGCAACGTCACGATCGGCGAGGTCGGCGGTTCCGCCCTCTACCTGCTGAGCGATCTGGGCAGCGGCGTCACCGGCGAGGTCCATCACGTCGATGCCGGCTACCACACCGTCGGCATGGTCGCGGTCGATTCGGCGGCGGAGACGGCTCAGCTTCTCCAGGGTCTCACCGGCAGCGCGTCCAAGGGCTGATATCATGGCGGGCAACAGCTTCGGCACGGCGTTCCGGTTCACCACCTGGGGCGAAAGCCACGGTCCAGCGATCGGCGCCGTCGTCGATGGTGTCCCGCCGCGTCTGCCTCTGACCGAGGCGGACATCCAGCACTTTCTGGACAAGCGCAAACCCGGCCAGTCGCGCTTCACCACCCAGCGCCGCGAGCCGGATATCGTCAAGATCCAGTCCGGCGTGTTCGAGGGGCTGACCACCGGCACGCCCGTCTCGCTGGTGATCGAGAACCAGGACCAGCGCTCCAAGGATTATGGCGACATCGCCGCCAAGTTCCGGCCCGGCCACGCCGATTTCACCTATCAAGCCAAATACGGCATCCGCGACTATCGCGGCGGCGGAAGGTCATCGGCGCGCGAAACCGCCAGCCGCGTCGCCGCCGGCGCCATCGCGCGCAAGGTGCTGGGAACGGGCGTCACGATCCGGGGGGCGCTGGTGCAGATCGGTCCGCACCGGATCGACCGGTCACGCTGGGACTGGGACCAGATCGACGCCAACCCCTTCTTCTGCCCCGACGCCGTGACGGCATCCCTTTGGGAAACCTACCTGGACGAAGTCCGCAAGTCCGGCTCCAGCATCGGCGCCGTGATCGAAGTGGTGGCATCGGGCGTACCGGCCGGCTGGGGTGACCCGCTGTACGACAAGCTGGACAGCGATCTTGCCCGCGCCATGATGACGATCAACGCCGTCAAGGGCGTGGAGATCGGCGACGGCTTCGCATCGGCCGAGCTTTCCGGTGAAGCCAACGCGGACGAGATGCGGAAAGGTCCGGACGGGGGTGTACGCTTCCTGTCCAACCATGCCGGCGGCATCCTGGGCGGCATTTCCACCGGACAGCCGATCGTCGCGCGTTTCGCGGTCAAGCCGACCTCCTCGATCCTGACGCCCCGCCGTTCGGTCGACACGCAGGGCAGGG
>DASQKT010000377.1:0-5480 GCA_035630415.1 Skermanella sp. | reverse complement strand
TGCGTAGTGGACCCGGCGCTCGACATATTTGAACTGGATGACCGTCAGCGCGATGACGATGACCATCAGGATTACGGACTGGGCGGAGGATGCGCCCAGGTTCAGGTTCACGAAGCCGTCGTTGTAGACCTTGTAGACCAGGGTTTCGGTCGATTTGCCGGGGCCGCCGCCCGTCACGGCATGGATGATGCCGAAGGTGTCGAAGAAGGCATAGACGGTGTTGACCACCAGCAGGAAGAAGGTCGTCGGCGACAGCAGCGGAAACACGATGGTCCAGAACCGGCGGGCCGGGCCGGCGCCGTCGATGGCGGCCGCCTCGATCAGCGATTTCGGGATCGCCTGGAGACCGGCCAGGAAGAACAGGAAGTTATAGCTGATCTGCTTCCAGGCGGCGGCCCCCACGACCATCGCCATCGCCTGATCGCCCTTCAGCAGCGGGTTCCAGTCGATCCCTAAGTCGCGCAGCATCACCGCCAGCGTCCCCATGGCCGGGCTGAACAGGAACAGCCAGAGCATGCCGGCGATGGCAGGCGCCACGGCGTAGGGCCAGATCAGCAGCGTCCGGTAGATGCCCTTGCCGGCGACGACTCGGTCGGCCATGACCGCCAGCAGGAGGGCGGCGACGAGGGCCACGACCGCGACCGACAGGCTGAAGACGACGGTGACCTGGAGCGAGTTGATGTAGGCGGGGTCGGACAGGACCATTTCGAAGTTGTCCAGCCCGACGAAGCGGCTGCTGAACCCGAACGGATCGTCGCGGTAGAGGGACTGGCGGACGGCCTGGAAGGCGGGCCAGAAGAAGAAGACCGACGTGATGGCGATCTGCGGCGCCAGGAGCAGGTAGGGCAGGAGTTTATTGGGGAAGACGACGCGACGGTTCATGAAGGTCCGTGGGGGGAGGGGGAGCTGTTGTGCGGAACTTCCCACTCTCCCTGAGGGAGAGGGTCGGGGTGAGGGGGGCGGTGCGGGTGCAGGGCGTTCCTGGGTTGCACCCCCTCACCCTAGCCCTCTCCCTCAGGGAGAGGGGACAGAGTCATGGGCGTTTTTGGTTTTAGGGGGCTTGTTATTGGTAGGCCTTCGCCGCTTCCTTGATCGCCGCGTTGGACCGGCGGACCGCGTTGTCGAGAGCCGTCTTGGCGTCCTGCTTGCCGTTCAGCAGGGCCTCGATCTCCTCGTTCTGGATGTCGCGGACCTGGGGCAGGTTGACGGTCCGGACACCCTTGGAGTTCTCGGTCGGCTCCTTGCCCATCATCTGCTTGATCGGGATCTCGCGGCCGGGGTTCTTTTCGTAGAAGCCGTCCTTCTTCGATTGCTCATAGGCGGCCATGGTGGCAGGCAGGTAGCCCGATACCTGATGCAGGCGGGCCTGCACGTCCGTCTTGGACAGGAAGGTGAAGAACTGGGCGACGCCCTTGTAGTCGGCGGCCGGCTTGCCGGCGAAGACCCAGAGCGATGCGCCGCCGGGGATGGTGTTCTGCGGAGCGCCGGCGGCTTCCGGGTAGTAGGGCAGGGAGCCGATGCCGAAATCCATGCCGGCCTTGACCATGTCGCCGATGCCGCCAGACGATTCCGGCATCATGGCGCATTCGCTGTTGAGGAACTTGGCCTTGGCTTCCGACGTACGGCCGCCGTACTGGAAGGTGCCGTCCTTCTGGAGTTCTGCCAGCGTCTGGAAGTGCCGGATGTTGAGCGGGCCGTTGATCTTCAGCTCGGGCGTCAGGCTGTTGAGGCCGTTCTGATCGGTCGCATAGGGCAGGTTGTTCCAGGCGCTGAAGTTCTCCAGGTGAATCCAGGTCAGCCACGTGCTGGTCATGCCGCAGGACTGGCCGGACGCCTTGATCTTCTTGGCGAACTCGAAGGTCTCGGGCCAGGTCTTCGGCGGGGTCTCGGGGTCGAGCCCGGCTTTCCGGAAGCTGGCCTTGTTGTAGTACAGCACAGGCGAGGAGCTGTTGAACGGGAACGACAGCATCGTGCCGTCGGCGGCGCTATAATATGAGACGATGCCGGAGAGATAGTCCGACTTGTTGAAGCTCTGGCCGCCTTCCTTCATCACGTCGGCGATCGGCTTGATGGCGCTCTTCGCGCCCATCATGACGCCGGTGCCGACGTCGAAGACCTGGATGATATGGGGCGGCTGGCGGGCGCGGAAGGCGGCGATGCCGGCGTTCAGGGTCTCCGGATACGTCCCCTTATAGACCGGAACGACCTTGTAGTCGCTCTGAGTGGCGTTGAATTCCTTCGCGAGGTTCTCGACCGTCTCGTTGTTGGCGCCGGCCATCGCGTGCCACCACTGGATCTCGGTCTGGGCCTGGGCCGGAACCGCCGTGGTGCCCGCCATGGCGACTAGGGCGAACGCCGATGCGGCGAGCGTCGCGTGAATGCGGTGCATTTGTCTCGTCTCCCTGATTTACGGATCGTGGTCATGGTTAGCGACCCGCAATGACTCCGCCGTGACATCACCGTTAAGCTTCGGTGACCATCCGCCGGTTGATACGTACTCTAAGCCTTTTTAAGGAGTTACGCCACATCGCTTCTCACGCGCCTGACTGCACGCCGCCAGCCTTCGTAGAGACGGGTACGGTCGGCCGGGGCCATGGCCGGCTCGAACAGCCGTTCGCGGTGCCACGCCGCCGCGACGCTGTCGAGGGAGGCGTACACCCCGGTATGGAGACCGGCGAGGTAGGCGGCGCCGAGCGCGGTGGTTTCGGTAACGATCGGGCGCTCGACCGGCAATTCCAGGATGTCGGCTAGGAACTGCATCAGCCAGTCGTTCCTGACCATGCCGCCATCGACCCGGAGCGCGCTGGGGCGGGTGCCGCCGTCGGCGGCCATGCATTCCATCAGGTCGCGGGTCTGGTAGCAGACCGCCTCCAGTGCGGCGCGGACGATGTGGCTGACTCCAGTGTCGCGCGTCAGCCCGAGCAGTGCGCCGCGTGCATCCGGGTCCCAGTGCGGAGCGCCGAGGCCGGTAAAGGCCGGCACCATGTAGACGCCCTGGGTGTCGGGCAGGTCGTTGGCGTGGCGTTCCGACGCTGCCGCATCGGCTATCACGCGGAGGCCGTCGCGCAGCCATTGGACGGCGGCGCCGGCGACGAAGATCGAGCCTTCGACCGCGTAGGTCGGCTTGCCGTTCAGGCGGTAGGCTGTCGTGGTCAGCAAACGGTTGGCCGAACTGACCGGCTTGTCGCCGACGTTGAGCAGGGCGAAGCAGCCGGTGCCGTAGGTGCTCTTTATCATTCCGGGTTCGAAACAGGCCTGCCCGACGGTAGCGGCCTGCTGGTCGCCGGCCATGCCGGTGATCGGGAGCGATGCGCCGAGGAACTCCGGCTCGGAGGTACCGAAAAGCGCGCTGTTGTCCTTCACCTCCGGCAGCAATGCGCGGGGGATGTCGAACAGGCGCAGCAGCTCGTCGTCCCAGTCTTGTTTGTGGATGTCGAACAGCAGTGTGCGCGATGCGTTGCTGGCGTCGGTCGCATGGATTTTGCCGCCGGTCAGGCGGAACAGCAGGAAGCTGTCGATCGTGCCGAAGCACAGCTCGCCCCGCTCGGCGCGCTTGCGGGCACCGGGCAGGTGGTCGAGCAGCCAGCCCAGCTTGGTCGCGGAGAAGTAAGGGTCGATCAGCAGGCCGGTGCGCTCGGCGACGAGAGGTTCGGCGCCATCGCCGTGGAGACGGCGGCAGATTTCCGCCGTGCGCCGGTCCTGCCAGACGATGGCGTTGTGCAGCGGTTCGCCGGTGCGGCGGTCCCACAGGGCGGTGGTTTCGCGCTGGTTGGTGATGCCGATGGCGGAGATGGCGGAGGCCGTCAGGCCGGCTTCCTCGAGGGCCGTCCGGCAGACGACGGTGGTATCGCGCCAGATGTCCTCCAGGTCGTGCTCGACCCAGCCGTCATGGGGATAGAACTGCCGCAGCTCCCGCTGGGCTGTGGCGACCGGCAGCCCGTCGCGGTCGAACACGATCGCCCTGGTCGATGTCGTCCCCTGGTCGATCGCCAGCACATGGACCGGAGTCGCCGCCATGATTCCCTCCCCCTTCGCATTTTTTCCATCTTGGACGATGCTTGTTGCCGCCGACTCTGGCGGAGCCGGCGGCGGGGTGTCAATGGCGCGCCCGTTATGGCAATGCGCCTACCTCCTTGAGGGCGGCCTTGGCGATGGCGAGGCGGGCGGGGACGTGTTCCTTGGTGGTGACATCCAGGTTGAGGGCGAACAGCCAGGCGTTTCCGCCGCGCTCGACCCAGCCTGTCACCCAGCCGATGTCGGGTTCGGGGCTGTCTGCCCAGCCGGTCTTGGCGTGGATGACGGCGCCGTCGGTCGATTCGATCGTCGTGATGTCGCGCACCGTCGCCATGTGCTCGGGCGAGACCGGCAGGTCGCCGAGACGGAGTTTGTCGATGAAGGCGATCTGTTCCAGCGCCGAGATCCGCAGGTTGCCGTTGAGCCAGTACGGGTAGCCGCCGGACGCGTCCTGGTTGCCGTAGCCGAGAGCCTTGAGCGACGCGTTGAGGCGTTCGTCACCGACCTTGCGGCCGAGCTCCGCGAAGATCGGGACGCAGGAGCGGGCGAGCGCCGACGCCAGCGTCTGGTCGGCATTGCAGGCCGGCACGATCCAGTCGACGCCGTTCCAGGGCAGGACGTCCTTGTGGGCATCCTTCACCACGCCCGTTTCCAGTGCGATCAGCGCCATCGGGATCTTGAAGGTGGAGGCCGGCAGGAAGGTCTGCGCTGCCCGGACGGAATCGGAGGCGATCACCTTGCCGGTCCCGGTGTCCTGGATGACGACGACGCCACGGGTGCCTGCCGCCTTGAAGTAGCGGTCGAGTTCCGGTTGATCGATCGTCTCCGCCAACGCGGGAGCCGATAGTGTTGCCGCCACGCTCAGCACGGTTAAATGCAAAAAGAAAAAAATACGCCGCAACTTTGATCTCCCTGGTCTGGTTGAACTTTATACCGGTCGCAGAACAGCGCATAATTACAGCAATTTTCAGGCACTACTGAAGAGCGACGAACTCCCGTCTTTCCGCTCCCCGCGTCTATCGTGCGGGGAGCCGCCTGCGCTACACTCGCGCTCCTACGCCGCAACCGAGGCCATGATGGCAGACGATAAAGCATCAGATCCCGAACTGGAGACTCTGATCCAGCATCTTCAGCAGACCCGCCAGCTCGATTTCCGGGGCTATAAGCGGACCAGCCTGCGGCGACGCATCCGGCAGCGGATGGAGGAGGTCGGATGCCCGGATTTTGCGACGTACCGTGCCTTCGTGGACGCCAATCCGCAGGAATTCGCCGATCTTTTGAATACGGTGCTGATCAATGTGACATCGTTCTTCCGCGATGGCGAAGCGTGGGACGTGCTGAGCCGGCAGATCGTGCCGCAGATCATCGCATCCAAGAAGGAAGGCCAGCCGATCCGGATCTGGAGCGTCGGTTGTGCTTCCGGACAGGAGCCTTATTCCGCCGCGATGCTGTTCGCCGAAGCCAGG
>DASQKT010000376.1:0-2762 GCA_035630415.1 Skermanella sp. | reverse complement strand
ATCGTGCGCCAGCAATGCCTCACTCCAGCGCGACAGCTTCGGGTATCCCGCCAGCAGATCGGCGCCGGTGGCGGCCCGCACCACGTCCAACTGGACGAAGAGCGGGGCGTAGGCGGCGTCGATGATCAGGAAGCGGTCGCTGTTGAAGTAGGGCTCGCCCTTGATGTTACCCTCCAGATGGGCGAACAGCCGATCGACACCGGCGCGGGTTGTGGCCTGCGCCTGCGCGTCGCCGGCAAGTAGATGGCCGAAATTGGTCAGGATCAGGTTCGTCGCGAACTCGATCCAGGCGCGGTCGCGGGCGCGGGCCAGCGGGTCTTCCTGATGCAGCGATCCTGGCGTCGTCTCGTCCAGGTATTCCGCAATGACCTGAGATTCGAAGATCACCGCGTCGTCGCCGACGCGCAGGACCGGGACCTTGCCCAGCGGCGAGATGGCGAGGAACCAGTCCGGCTTATTCTCGATGTCGATCTGGGTCAGCGTGTACTCGACCTTCTTCAACTCCAGCAGCAGTCTGGCCCGCATGACGAACGGGCAAACGGAAAAGGAGATCAGTTCGAGCTTCGGGTGGGGCATGGTTCTTTCCTTCTTATGAATATCGAGGATGTTTGGTTACGCGGCCCAGGCAGGCAGCGGCGCCGGGTTTCCGATGGGCAGAACCGGCCATCCCCGCCGTGCGGCGAGGATGGCCAACGTCGTGCCGGCGCCGACCGCGATCGGGTTCCCGACAGCGGACAGCATGGGCTCGTCGCTGATATCGTCGCCATAGGCGTAGCACCGGGAAGGATGGACTCCCCTGGACCGAAGAAAAAGTTCGATCGATAACTTCTTGCCGGCGCCGATGGTCTGGGGCGCTCCCAGTAATCCCGTGTAATATCCCCGGCCGTCCAGAAGTAAGGGTGCGGCGAGCACCTCGGTTACTTCCAGAGCCTTCGCGACCGGACGCAGCAATGCGGCACAGGACCCGCTGACGAAGACCGGCGTGATCCCGGCGCGCCGGTGCCCGCGCAGCAGCGCCACCGTTTCCGCGAAGAACAGGTCGGGCCGGCGCCGGGTCAAGTCACGCCACCAGCGTTCCGCCATCCCGTCCAGCGCCGCTTCGCTCAAGCCCTTGAAATAGGTGTAGTAGCGGTGGTTGAGCTGTTCGCGCGGAGTGCCGGCATCCCGCAGGGCACGGAAATCGGCCTCGAACGCCTCGAGGCGGCCGGGGTCCTTGAATTCCTCCAGACAGAGATGGCGGTAGAAGTCGAACATGCTCTTGACCGCGAGCAGGGTGTCGTCCACGTCGAAGAAGGCGAAAGCGGGTTGGCTCATCGGGATTTCCAGATCAGGTTCCGAGTGGTGGGGAATAGGTCGGATTCAGGCTCAGGCGGTCGTTTCGAATTCCTGGAAGCTGGCGCCCCGCAGTTTCAATTGAGCATGGATGTCGCCGCCCAGCCCGTAGATGCCGATGGCGCCGCCGTGATTCGTCTGACGGCTCATCCACAGGACGACGACGTTGATGATCCGGTTGCCCTCATGCCTGTCCTTCGACGGGAAGGGATCGGGCATGTCCACGCGATAGCCGGCGCGGCCATCGCGGTCGGTGACGAAGACGTTGGGGACGCCCAGCGGGCCGGGCCGCGTCAGGCGGGCGGGGTCGAGGTCGCCTTCCCGCAGGCTCATGATCGTATACAGGCTTTCCGGGATCAGGTTGTCGAAGGCGAACGAAAATTCCGCCGAACGGCGGTCATCGGCCAGGGTGACGGTCAGCGTTCCCCTCGCCGCCAGCCAGTCGCCCAGCCTGACCGGCGTCCGCAGCCGGCGTCCGTGCTCCGGACGCAGGTCCGGAATCGGGGCCTCGTGGAACGGGTGGGACGCGGCCACGTGGCTGTTGGCGTCGGGCACCTGATCGGGTGCAAACAGCATCGGGTAGTTATTGGCCGGCAAGGGCAGGGGGAGAGTGTATAGGACCTTATCCGCCTGCTCCGGCGTCAGCGGATCGTCCAGTTCCGACACGATCCTGTACGGAACCACCTTGCCGAATGGCGGAACCGGCGTGTCGGCCGCGACCAGCACCCGTCCCCATGCGATACCCTCCGGCCTCGCCACCGCACCGACAACGATGAAGTTTCCATCGGCATCCAGCACTTCGCTCGGCGGGTACAGCGGACCCTGCGTGGTCGGGTCCAGCGTATAGGTACGCTGGCGCACCGGCACTTGCTCCGCGCTCATTCGGCCACCAGTGCTGGCTCACGGGGAGGCAGGCTGCGCAGGATGCCGCCAACCGCCGAAAGATCGCTGACCGCCGCGTCATTGCGCGTCAGCTCGATGGCTTTGAGCGCCATGTCGGACTCCTTGGCGGCGATCACGGACGCCGGATAGAAGGTGAAGATCAGGGTGGCGCTGGAGCATTCCTGCCGGTTCTGAAGGGTCCGCATGGTAACGGCCAGCCGGGTGCGGCGGTCGTTGATATCCAGTTCGGTCACGGTGCATTCGATATCATACCAAGGCCGTAAAATTCTGACTCATGGAGTGAAGCAGGTTGTGAGCGGGGTGAGGTTGTGATTCTATGAGGCAAACTCACTTTATCGCGAGCAATCCCAATGGCATCTCTGCCGATCCGCCAAGACTTGAACGCCGCTGAGCTTCGGGCTCTGGCTCGTAAAGAAAGTGATGCGCGGGTTCTGCGCCGTCTTCTGGCCCTTGCGATGGCTCTGGATGGGGCCGACCGGGAGGAGGCCGCTCGTCAGGCCGGTATGGATCGGCAGACATTGCGTGAC
>DASQKT010000375.1:0-9689 GCA_035630415.1 Skermanella sp. | reverse complement strand
GTCAGGCCCAGACCGATCGACATGTAATTGTACACGCTCAGCATATGCTGGCGCAGGCCTTCGTCGTACTGGGCCTGATCGACCGCGCGGCCGGGGGTCGCGTACCGATTGAACAGTCCGTTTGCCATGTGATCCTCGATCCGAAAGGCAGTTTTAACCTGACACAGGATATTGGGGAGATCGCATAGCAATTCAATAGAAATCGGATATGGGAACCGTCCGGTTCTTCATCCCTAACCCTTTGACGCCCAAGGTTTATATCCCAGTGTGCAGGTGTACGAACGAATCCCCGTTTTAATCCCGAAAATTTTCAGTGCCGCTCTCAGTCGTTTCGCAACAGCGGCGCCGCCGGCTGGCCGAGCGCCCGCCACGTGCCGATGAAGCCGAAAGCCAGCGTGATAGCGGTGCAGATGACGGCGGTGGACAGCACCGCCGACGGCAGGAAGGTCCATTCCCAATCCATCACGTGGACCAGCACCGCCCAGGCGGTCAGCGTGCCGATGGCGCCGGAGATCGCCGCCGTGATGAGGCCGAGCAGACCGTACTCCACCAGGAAGGCCTTGAGCACGTCGGCGCGGGTGGCGCCCAGCACCTTCAACACGACGGCGTCGTAGACCCGCCGCCTGTGTCCGGCGGCGACGGCCCCGGCCAGCACCAGCGTTCCGGCCAGCAGCGTGATCGCCGCCGTGACGCGGACGGCGGTCCCGATATTGCCGAGCAGTTCGTTGACGGTATCAAGCGCGTCGCGGACCCGGACCGACGTGATGTTGCCGAACCTGTCGGTGACGGCGCGCTGGATCAGCGGCTCCGCCTCCGGCGTGGCGCGAACTGTGGCGAGGAAGGTCTGAGGCGCCCCTTCCAGCACGCCGGGCGACAGGATGATCGTGAAGTTGATGTTCATGGTGGAAAAGTCGATGGCGCGGATGCTCGCCACCTCGGCTGTGATGTCACGGCCCAGCACGTTGACGGTCAGGGTGTCGCCCAGGCCGATGCCGAAGGCGGCGGCGATGTCGGCATAGATCGACACCAGCGGCTTGCCCTTGTAGTCCTCCGGCCACCACTGGCCGGCGGTGATCTCGGCATCCTCCGGCGGTGGGCCGGAATAGGTCAATCCCCGGTCGCCGCGCAGCACCCAGGCATGCTCGGGGTTGACCAGCGCCTTCTCCGCCTCCACGCCGTTGGCTTTCGATATCCGGCCGCGCAGCATCGGGACCTCGCGCAGGTCGCTGGCGCCTGCCACACCCAGGACGGTGCTGTTGAAGTCGTCGCGCTGGTTCGGCTGGATATCGATGAAGAAGTACGCGGGGGCGTTCTTCGGGATGCTCTCGTTGACGCGGGCGGAGAAGTTGCCCTGGATCAGGGCGATGGCGACCAGCACCGTCAGACCAAGGCCGAGCGACAAGACGACGCTGCCGGTCGGGTTGCCCGGACGATGCAGGTTTGCCAGCGCCAGCCGGAATCCCGGATTGCGCGGCCTGCCGACGCGGGCTGCCCCCCAGGTGACGCCCGTCGCGGCAAACCGGAAGGCCAGCAGCGTCAGGAACGCACCGCCGACGAACCACGCCGCGAAGGCCTTTTCCTGCGCCGTCACGATCGCCAGCGCCGCCAGGGCGGCGCCGGACAGCAGTCCCGCCGCCAGATAGAGGCCGCGCGGACGCCCTGAGGCCGGAGAGACGACGTCGCGGAACAGGGCGCCGGCGGGAACTTCCCGCGCCCTTCCGAGCGGCCAGAGCGAGAACGTCAGCGCCGTCAGCAGGCCGAAGGCCGCCGCGATGGCGAGACCGCCGGGATATATCCCGATGCGCGCCGTGATCGGCAGCACGTTCGCCAGCGCCGCCGCCGCGATCAGCGGGGCCACCGCGCCGATGACGAGGCCGAGCAGGATGCCGAGCGAGGCCAGCACGAGGATCTGGAGCAGGTAGGCCTGGAACACCAGCGGACCGGGGGCGCCCAGGCACTTCAGGGTCGCGATGGTGGCGATCTTGCCGTCGAGATAGCTGCGCACGGCGTTGCCGACGCCGACGCCGCCGACCAGCAGCGCCGTCAGCCCGACCAGCGTCAGGAACAGGGTCAGCCGGCCGATGAAGCGCTCGATCTGCGGGGCGGCGTTGGTGAAGTCGCGCACCCGCCAGCCGGCATCCGGAAATCGCGTTTGAAGGTCGTTCTGCCACGCCTGAAGATCGGCTCCCGGATTGAGGCCGACCTTGTAGTTCCAATAGATCATGCTGCCGGGCTGGATCAGGCCGGTGCTGTCCAGCGCCTTGAGATCGATCAGCAGGCGCGGCCCCAGGACGAAGCCGCCGGAGGCGGCGCGGTCAGGCTCGCGCTCGATCGTGCCCCGGATGCGGAAGGTCGTATCTCCGACTTTGATGGCGTCGCCGACCTTGAGGTCCAGGCGCTGGCGGACGGTGTCCTCGACCACGGCGCCCCAGGCGCCGTCGCGCTGCCCGATCGCGTCGTGAAGATTACCGCCCTCGCGGAGCGTGAAGGCGCCGTAGAGCGGGTATGGATCGTCGACCGCCTTCAGCTCGACCAGGGTCGAGCGGGCGCCGTCCTCCCGCCTGGCCATGGAGCGCGCCTCGACCGCGACCGACACGCGCCCCTGGCTGTCGAGATAACTCCGCTCCGCCTCCCCGATCGGGTTGTAGAGGACGCGGAGCGCCACGTCGCCGCCCAGGATCGCCCGCCCGTCGGCTCTCAACCCTTCGATGATGCCGCCGGACAGCGACTGCACCGTCGCGATGGCGGCAACCCCCAGCGTCAGGCAGGCGAGGAAGATGCGGAAGCCCTTGAGGCCGCCGCGAAGCTCGCGCCGGGCGATGGTCCAGGCGATCGACAGCGTGTTGTTCATCAGGGAATTCTCAGACGCCGGAGGCGAGGATGGGGCGCAGGCTGGCCTTTGTGCCGTCGCGGCTCTCGATCAGGCCGTCCACCAGCCGGATCGCGCGGTCGCAGCGGGCGGCCAAGGCAGGATCGTGGGTGATCAGGACCAGCGTGGCGCCCCGGTTCTTCGCCAGATCGAACATCAGGCGGATGACCTGCGCGCCGGTCTCGCCGTCCAGGTTGCCGGTCGGTTCGTCGGCCAGCAGCAGCGACGGTTCCGACGCGAAGGCGCGGGCCAGCGCCACGCGCTGCTGCTCGCCGCCGGAAAGCTGACCGGGATAATGGGTGGTGCGGTGCTTGAGGCCGACGGCTTCCAGCCCGGCATGGGCACGCTCGAAGGCGTCCCTGCGGCCGGCGAACTCCAGCGGGATCGCGACGTTCTCAAGGGCGGTCATGGTCGGGATCAGGTGGAACGCCTGGAACACGATGCCGACATGGTCGCGGCGGAAGCGGGCCAGCTTGTCCTCGTCCATTCCGCCGAGATCGTGGCCTGCGACCCGAACCAATCCGCTGGTCGGACGTTCCAAGCCCGCCATGATCATCATCATGGTGGACTTGCCGGACCCCGAAGGCCCCACCACGCTGACCGTCTCGCCGCGCCCGACCGACAGGTCGATGCCGCGCAGGATGTTGACGGGACCGGCGGCACTGGCCAGCTTTAGGTGTACGTCGGCCAATTCGACGATCAGGTCACCCCGAGATACAGCATCGGAATTCGCCATGGGTTTTCCAGACATTCATGAACGCTCAAGCGGATATGGCTTGCGTGGCCGGCTTTTCAACGCGGTTGCGAAGGCGACATCTGTCGCGGCGCTGGGGTTGGGAGTGGCAATGACGCCTGTCGCGGCGGCTGAGCCGGTCAAGATTTTGGCGCTTGGAGACAGCCTGACCGCCGGCTACGGCCTGCCGGAAGCCGACGCCTTCACCACAAGGCTCCAGAAGGCGCTGAAGGACAAGGGCTATGACGTCCAGGTGATAAACGCCGGCGTTTCCGGCGACACCACGGCGGGCGGCAGGGCGCGGCTGGACTGGGCGCTAGGCGATCAGCCAGATGTCGCGGTGGTCGAACTAGGCGCAAATGACGGGTTGCGCGGCCTCGATCCAGCCTCGACGCGGGAGAATCTGGATGCCATTCTTACTGTGATGAAAGAGCGCGAAATCCCGACCCTGCTGGCCGGGATGTACGCGCCGCGCAACCTGGGGCGGGAGTACGGCGACCGCTTCAACGCCATATATCCGGAACTCGCCGCGAAACATGACGTGCCGCTCTATCCTTTCTTCCTGGAGGGGGTGGCGCTGGACCCCAAGCTGAACCAGGAGGACGGGATGCATCCCAATGCCAAGGGTGTCGCGATCGTGGTGGACGGCATTCTGCCGCACCTGACCGCCCTGATCGACGGTCTTCCCGGAGCGGCCGATACGGGAGCAAACGGCAAATGAGCGGGCGTGACGCGCCGACCGGCGCCCGCTTCGCATCGGCCGTGGGAACCGGCGAGGACTGGCGCACGACGGTCAAGGCCTGCCTGGACAAGCTGGGGCCGGTCGACGGCTGCAACCTGGGCTTCCTCTACATCTCCGACGAACTGGCCGCTGATGCCGTCAGCATCGTGACGCTGATGCGCGGCGTCACCGGCATCAAGGACTGGGTCGGGACGGTCGGCATCGGCATCTGTGCCACGGGTGAGGAGTTGTTCGGCAAGCCGGCCATCGCCGTGATGGCGGCGCAGCTCGAGCCCGGCAGCTTCCACCTGCCCGCCCCCATCACCGAGAGCATCGAGGGCTTCGCACCCGAGACGGCGGAATGGCTGAAGGGCCACGGTCCGGTGCTGGCGCTGGTCCACGGCGACCCGCGCAATCCCCAGACCCACGACATCATCCCGGAGCTGTCCGATGCGCTGGGCGGTTTCCTGGTCGGCGGGCTGACGTCGTCCAGGACCAACTACGGCCAATTCGGCGGCCGGCCGGGCACTGCTCCGGTGATCGAGGGCGGCGTGTCGGGCGTCCTGTTCTCCAGCGAGGTTCCGGTCGCCACCGGCCTGACGCAGGGCTGCACGCCGATCGGGCCGGTCCACAAGATCACCAGGGCACAGAACAACATCATCGTCGAGATCGACGGCAGGCCGGCGCTGGAGGTCTTCAAGGAAGACATCGGCGAGTTGCTGGCCCGCGACCTGCGCCGGGTCGCCGGTTATATCTTCGCGGCGCTGCCGATCACCGGGTCGGACACCGGCGACTATCTGGTGCGCAATCTGGTCGGCATCGATCCCAACCACGGGCTGATCGCGATCGGCGACATGGTCGAGCCTGGACGGACCATCATGTTCGCACGGCGCGATCTGGCGAGCGCCCAGGCCGATCTGGAGCGGATGCTGTCGGTCATCCAGAAGCGGCTGAAGGGGCCGCCGCGCGGCGGCGTCTACGTGTCCTGCCTTGCCCGTGGGCCGGCGCTGTTCGGCGACGATAGCCAGGAGTTGAAGACGATCCGGGACACACTGGGAGACTTCCCGCTGGTCGGATTTTTTGCCAATGGGGAGATTTCCCACAACCGGCTTTACGGCTATACCGGTGTCCTCACACTCTTCCTGTAAGTTTGAAAAGTTCTACAAGGAATAACATGGAATACCGGAGATTGGGCCGCACCGACGTGCAGGTCAGCGCCATTTGCCTTGGGACGATGACCTGGGGGCGGCAGAACACGGAGGCCGAGGGCCACGCCCAGATGGACTACGCGCTGGAGCGCGGCGTCAATTTCTGGGATACCGCCGAGATGTACGCGATCCCGCCGATCGAGGAGAGCTACGGTTCGACCGAGAAGATCATCGGCACGTGGTTCGAGCGCCGGGGCGGCCGCGACAAGGTCGTGCTGGCGAGCAAGGCGATCGGGCGGGCTGCCGGCGGCTTCGCCTGGGTGCGCGAAGGCAAGGCGCGGCTGGACCGCGACAATCTGGTCCGCGCGGTCGAGGACAGCCTGACCCGGCTGAAGACCGACTACATCGACCTCTACCAGTTCCACTGGCCCGACCGCACCACCGCCCGCTTCGGCGCGCGCGGCTACAAGGGCGGAGACGACGCGGACGCGACACCGATCGAGGAGACGCTACGCGCCGCTGACGATCTGGTGCGCTCCGGCAAGATCCGCTTCATCGGCCTGTCGAACGAGTCGCCCTGGGGCACCATGACCTTCCTGCGGCTGGCCGACCAGCTTGGCCTGCCCCGCGTCGTCAGCGTCCAGAACGCCTACAACCTGCTGAACCGCAGCTACGAGGACGGTCTGGCCGAGGTTTCGATCCGCGAACAGGCCGGCCTGTTGGCCTACTCCCCACTGGCCGCAGCCACCCTGACCGGCAAGTACCTGGACGGCGCTGTTCCGCCCGGCACCCGCCGCGCGTTGGACCATCGCAAGTCCCGCTACGACAAGGTCAACGCCGATCCCGCAGTCCGGGCCTATCTGGACATCGCCAAGCGGCACGGCCTGGACCCGGCGCATCTGGCGTTGGCCTTCGTCAACCGGCAGCCCTTCGTGACGTCCAACATCATCGGCGCCACGTCGATGGAGCATCTGAAGACCAACATCGATTCCATCGACGTCAAACTGTCGGACGAGGTGTTGAACGAGATCGAGGAAGTCCACGAAAGGCTCCCGAATCCCTGTCCATAGGCCCCTGTCCCTGAGACCTTAAAGACGCCGCCTGTCGGCTTGATGCACCATGATCCGCTTGTTCGTAGCCCTGGAACTGCCGGCAACCGTCCGGGAACGCCTCGCCGGCCTCGGCGGCGGCGTTCCCGGCGCCCGCTGGACCGAAATCCATAACCTGCACCTGACCGTCCGCTTCATCGGCGAGGTTGAGAACGGGCTGATCCCCGACATAGACGAGGCCCTGGCGGGTGTTTCGGCACCCGCCTTCGACCTCGTGCTCGACGGCGTCGGCCAGTTCGGCAGCGGCAGCCGGTCGCGCATCCTGTGGGCCGGCGTGGAGCGCAACGAGGCGCTGTTCCACTTGAACCAGAAGGTCGAATCGGCGCTGGTGCGGGCGGGACTGCCGCCGGAGGAGCGCCGCTATACGCCCCACGTGACCCTCGCCCGCCTTCACAGCTCCCCCCAGGAGCGGGTCGGCCGCTTCATCGAGGATCGCGGCCTGTTCCGCGCCGGACCGATCCCGATCGGGCACTTCACCCTGTTCGAAAGCCGTCCGGGGCGGAGCGGGGTCGTCTACGACCCGTTGCGGGACTACCCGCTGGAACTGCCGGGCTGATCAACAGGCCCTAACTTCCAGTATTCCTACGCGTCAAGCTGGCATTCTCTTCCACTTTACCGTCATACCCGGACTTGATCCGGGTACCTCCCGTCTGAGGCTTACGGGAGGACTTCAAGATGAAGTCCGGATGCCGCCTGCTCAGCTCCTGAAAGGAGGTACCCGGATCAAGTCCGGGTATGACGGAAAAGGGACGACCGGGTATGACGGAAATGGTGTGAATGTTCCAGGTCAGCACTTATGCCGGCCAACCCATCATCCCGCGCGGCGGAATGCCGCACCCGCTCCCACACTCCTAAAATGCCCCAGGAATGCACTGGGTCTTTCTTCGTCCCAGCCGAAAGGCGTATGATCGGGCCACCAAGCACCTTGACATCCCGGTGCGGCTCATCACTTAATCAGGACCAGATTGGTACGGATTGAGGCGCCGGGATGATCAAGCTCAGCAAGATGACGGACTACGCGGTGATCGTGATGGCGCGGATGGCGCGTGACGGCGCCTGCGTCCAGACCGTTCCTCAGCTTGCCGAGCGCACCGGCGTCCCCGCCCCCACTGTCGCCAAGCTCATGAAACTGCTGGCCCCCGCCGGCCTGATGGAGTCCCACCGGGGCGCTGCCGGTGGCTACAGCCTGACGCGCGCGGCGGAGGGTATTTCCATCGCCGAGATCATCAGCGCGGTGGATGGGCCGATAGCGCTGACCGCCTGCGTCGATGGCGCGGAAGGGCATTGCGACGTCGAAAGCCTGTGTCCCATGCGGGGCAATTGGGACAAGGTCAACCGCGCCGTCCGCCGGGCCTTGGAAGAAGTGACTTTGGCGGATATGAGCACGGTGCCGGTGTTTCCACCGCTGGCGGCACTGGAACAGAACGAATTGATCGATAACCGTCGGACCGGACGGACTACGAGGGTAATAGGAGAGAAGCATGGCTGCGACGCTTGAGACTGCCGAACAAGTCCGGGCCGTAACGGAACAGAAGTACAAGTATGGCTTCTTCACCGATATCGAGTCGGATACCGCGCCCAAGGGCTTGAGCGAGGACATCGTCCGCTTCATCTCGGCCCGCAAGAACGAGCCGGAATGGCTGCTGGAATGGCGTCTCAAGGCCTATCGCCACTGGCTGACGATGGAAGAGCCGAACTGGGGCAAGCTGGGCTATCCGCCGATCGACTATCAGGACGCCTACTACTACTCCGCCCCCAAGGTCGCGTCCGGCCCCAAGAGCCTGGACGAGGTCGATCCCGAACTGCTCAGGACCTACGAGAAGCTGGGCATCCCGCTGAAGGAGCAGGCGATCCTGGCCGGCGTCGAAGGCGCTGGCGACAGTCCCTCCATCGCGGTCGATGCCGTGTTCGACAGCGTTTCGGTGGCGACCACCTTCAAGAAGAAGCTCGAAGAGAAGGGCATCATCTTCTGCCCGATCTCCGAAGCGGTCCAGAACCATCCGGAGCTGGTCAAGAAGTACATGGGTTCGGTCGTGCCGTACTCGGACAACTTCTTCGCGACGCTGAACTCGGCGGTGTTTACCGACGGGTCGTTCGTCTACATCCCCAAGGGCGTCCGCTGCCCGATGGAATTGTCGACGTATTTCCGGATCAATGCCAAGAACACCGGCCAGTTCGAGCGGACGCTGATCATCGCCGACGAGGGCAGTTACGTCAGCTATCTGGAAGGCTGCACGGCGCCCCAGCGCGACGAGAACCAGCTCCACGCCGCCGTGGTCGAGCTGGTCACCCATGATGACGCGCAGATCAAGTACTCGACCGTGCAGAACTGGTATCCCGGCGACGAGAACGGCAAGGGCGGCATCTACAACTTCGTGACCAAGCGCGGCGCCTGCCGTGGCAAGAACTCGAAGATCTCGTGGACGCAGGTCGAGACCGGCTCGGCGATTACCTGGAAATACCCGAGCTGCATCCTTCAAGGCGACAACTCGGTCGGCGAGTTCTATTCGGTCGCGATCACCAACAACCGCCAACAGGCCGATACCGGCACCAAGATGATCCATATCGGCAAGAACACGAAGTCCACCATCGTGTCGAAGGGCATCTCGGCGGGCAAGGCGCAGAACACCTATCGCGGCTTGGTCAAGATCATGCCCAAGGCGGACGGTGCCCGCAACTTCACCCAGTGCGACAGCCTGCTGATCGGCGACAAGTGCGGCGCCCATACCGTGCCGTATATCGAAAGCCGGAACCGCAGCGCCCGCGTCGAGCACGAAGCGACGACCGCCAAGATCAGCGAAGACCAGATGTTCTATTGCCAGCAGCGCGGATTGTCGTCGGAAGACGCGGTGTCGCTGATCGTCAACGGCTTCTGCAAGGAGGTTCTGAAGGAACTCCCGATGGAATTCGCGGTCGAGGCACAGAAGCTGGTCGGCATCAGCCTGGAAGGCAGCGTCGGCTAAAACCCGCGCGCCCTTCTCATAAATCCCGGCTGAACCACCCCGAAAATACAAGATACCGAACGGAACCGAACCGATGCTCGAAATCAGGAATCTTCACGTCAACGTCGCCGACAAGCCCATCCTGAAAGGGCTGGACCTGACCGTAA
>DASQKT010000374.1:0-11154 GCA_035630415.1 Skermanella sp. | reverse complement strand
CCAGATGAGTCTTGCCGCACCCCGCCGGACCGAAGATCACCAGGGCGGGAGCCGGCCAGTTGGGCCAAAGGTCCAGCCACGCCACCGCTGCCTCGTTGCTGGAAGCGACAAGGAAATCGTCCTCGCCCATGGCCGGCCGGTGGCCCAGGTCCAGGGGAAGCTGTGCCGGCATCTCCGTCACGGCCGCCAAGTTTCATCGGAGGAAACGTCGCGGGTGCCCGCATAGTAGGGACTGGCGATATACTGCTGGAGCGCAAAGCGCATCAGAACGCCGATGATGGCGGCGACCGGCACCGCCAGCAGCACCCCAAGGAAGCCGAACAGGCTTCCCCCCGCGAGCAGCGCGAACATCACCCAGACGGGATGCAACCCGACCTTGTCGCCGACCAGCTTGGGCGTCAGGAAGTTACCTTCCACGGCTTGGCCGACCAGGAAGATCCCGATCACGATCAGCACCGGCGTCCAGGTGTCATACTGCACCAAGGCGACGCCGACGCTGGCGACGAACCCGACAAGCGATCCGACATACGGGATGAACGACAGCATCCCGGCAACCGACCCGATCACAAGACCGAAGTTCAGGCCGAAGATCGATAGCGTCACGCCGTAGAACAGTCCAAGCACGAGGCAGACAGTCGCCTGACCGCGCACGAACCCCGCCAGGGTATCGTCGATCTGGTTGACCTGATCCAGGATCGTTCCGACGTGCTGGCGCGGCAACCAGCCGTGGATGGTTCCGATCATCAGGTCCCAGTCGCGCAGCAGATAGAAGGCGACGATCGGAGTGATGAACAGCAGCGACAGCACGTCGAACAAGGCGAAACCGCCGGTGACGATGCCGCGCAGCACCGTCCCCAGCCAGCCGACCGCATCCCCGGCGAAGGAGTTCACGGCGTTCTTCAGCCGCTCGATGTTCTCGACCGAAAGCTCGGTCAGCATCCGCTCCACGGTCGGGATTCCAACATTGCCGACCCAGTTCACGACCAGCGGCAGAGTGTCGACCAGCTGCACGATCTGCGACTGGATCAGGGGCACCAGAAGCAGGACCGCAAGCACCAGGATCAGCACGAAGAACAGCAGCACGCAGGTGGTCGCCAGCCAGCGGGGTGCTCCGTACTGCTCGAGCCGGTCGGCGACGGGGTCGAGAAAATAGGCGATCGCCATGCCGGCCACGAAAGGGAGCAGCATGTCGCGAAGCACGTAAAGCGACAGAACGAAGACAACCAGCGCTACCAGCCAGAATCTGATCTGCCGACGAGTCGTCATTTCGTGCCGCCAAGCCGGCTCAGCAGCCGGCTCCCCGTGACGATATACCCCAGCCCCGACCAAACCGTCGTTGCCGCAACGACCCACATCATGGACGATGTGACCCATTTCAGATCGAACGGAGGTTCGGTCAGATCAAGTCCGAAGGTCGATAGAACCAAGGCGGCCAGCACGATCTGCATGGTTGTATTGATCTTGCTGATGAAGGACGGCTGAATCGCAAACGGCTCCTTGAGCGTGTAGAGCAGCAGAACGCCACCGACGATCAGTATATCCCGGAAGACGACCAAGATTACCAGCCAAACCGGCAGGTATCCGGTATGTCCCAGGGCCAGATAGACGCTGACCAGCAAGGCTTTGTCCGCGATCGGGTCGAGATAGCCGCCAAGGGCGGTACGCGACCGGAACGCGCGGGCGACGAAACCGTCCACCGCGTCCGACAACCCGGACGCGACGAACAGCCAGAAGGCCCATCCCAGTTCACCGACCAGAATCAACCAGACCGCCAGCGGCACCGACAGCAGGCGCCCCAGCGATATGAGATTGGGAATGCTCATCCAATATGCCTCCGCACCGCTAGGGTGCGGTGCGCCCGAAGCTGCGTCCGCCGGTACCCTGCGCGCTCGATCCCGTCCAGCGCAACTGCCACACGGGACCGGGCTGATAGACGCCGACCGGTTGTCCCGACTGACCCAGCACCTGGACGGGCGCTGCGAGCGTTCCCGGAGTCGCCGGCAGTCCGGCCTGGATGGCTCCCTGGTCCAGGGGCGGCGCTTCCGTCAGGCTCAGGTCCTGAAGCGCCAGAGCATTGCCGAGAACCTCGGGGCTGCCCCGGTAGTAAAGCTCGACCCGCGCGGCATCGCGCGTCAGCGTCATCAGGTCGGCGCGCGACACGGTCGGCACCTGGGCGATCCGGCGCTTGACCTGCACCCAGTCGCCAAGGTTGCCGATCGGCACCGCCACCTGCATCACCTGTTCCGGGCCGGCTGCCACGGTATTGGCCTGCCGCCACTTCTCCTCCAGCGACCGCACCACCGCCGCGACGCCGCCCGCCAGATAGGCATCCACCGTCTGCCCCGGCGCGGCGGGAACCGTCACCGTATCTCCGCGCTTCGTCCCGTCAGCGGCGTAGCGGGTCAGCCTGACTGTGTTGGGAGCGCTCGGGTCCGGCTCGGTCCCGCGCACGCCCAGCAGCGCCACCAAGACGTCGCTGGCCTGATACCGCTCCGCGATGGCCGACAAGCCCGCCTGATTGCCTTCCAGCGCGGAAACGGCGCCGATATCGGCGATATCCGCCAACTCGCCATAGGGAACGATGACAGGCACCATGCCCTGCGGCGGCGGGAAGTTCTCCCACGCGGCCCGCCAGGGCGTCCGGTCTTCCCAGAGCACGGGACCCTTGCCGGACTGCTGGTAGACCGGCAGCACCAGCACGGGTTTGCTGCGCGTCTCGACGTAGCTGGCGCCCTTGGTTTGGAGCAGGGTGCGTACGTTGGTCGGGCGGAAGCGTACGGTCAGAGTGGCAAGATACCGCACCGCCGAACTGCGTTCCCGCTGCACCTCGAAATCCTGGACCAGCCGGGCGACCTCGATATCGCTCAGGGGCGGAGACTTGGCGCCCGGTTCCGGGCTCAACCGGCCGTAGAGGGTGTCGAACGCCTTGCGCTGAGCCTCCGTGATCGCCTTGTCGCGCGCGGCGGCGGAATTGTCGGCGGTCACGTCGACCTCGACGTCGCGGACGGTGTAGATATCGCCGGATTCCTGCGCCTTCAGCGGTGCGGAAACAGCCAGCAGGACGATGCCAACGGCAAGCCCGAACAGGCGTGCCAGCGGACGGCGGTGAAGCATTGCAAAGCCTTCCGTTTCGAGTATGTTCGGCCCATGATGCCGGCCCGTGATGCTGTTCTCGATGCGTCTCTCGAACTGGGACCGGCCCGGTTTATACCCCAGCGCACGTGAGGACGCCATCAACACCACACCGAATAACACCGGCGACGCCTATAAGGATGCCGGTGTTGACATCGACGCCGGCGCTGCTCTCGTCGATGCGATCAAGCCGTTGGCGAAAGCCACCGCACGGGTCGGCGCCGATGCCGGTCTGGGTGGTTTCGGTGCCCTGTTCGACCTCAAGGCCGCCGGCTACAAGGATCCGATCCTGGTCTCCAGCACCGACGGCGTCGGCACCAAGCTGAAGATCGCCATATCGGCAGGCAAGCACGACACGATCGGGATCGACCTTGTCGCGATGAGCGTCAACGACCTCGTCGTCCAGGGCGCCGAGCCGCTGTTCTTCCTGGACTACTTCGCCACCGGCAAGCTCGACGTGGCCACTGGCCGCGACATCGTGTCGGGCATCGCCGAAGGCTGCCGCCAAGCGGGTTGCGCGCTGATCGGCGGCGAGACGGCCGAGATGCCGGGCATGTACGCCGGCAAGGACTACGATCTCGCGGGCTTCGCGGTCGGCGCCGCCGAGCGTGGCCAGATCCTGACCGGGGCGGATGTCGCCGCCGGCGACGTCATCCTCGGGCTGGCGTCCAGCGGCGTCCATTCCAACGGCTACTCGCTGGTCCGCCGGATCGTCGAGAAGGCCGACCTGTCCTACGAGGACGACGCGCCGTTCCAGCCCGGCACCAAGCTCGGTGACGCGCTGCTGACCCCTACGCGCATCTACGTGAAGCCGGTGCTCGCCGCCGTCAGGGCCGGAGCCGTCAAGGCGCTCGCCCATATCACCGGTGGCGGCCTGACCGACAACATTCCCCGCGTGCTGCCGGAAGGATTGGGCGTCGCGCTGGACGCGACGGCATGGCCGCTGCTTCCGGTGTTCCGCTGGATGGCCGAGTCGGCCGCGATCAGCGACGACGATCTGGCCCGCACCTTCAATTGCGGCATCGGCATGGTCGTCATCGTGGCACCCGACAAAGCCGACGACGCGATGCGCATCCTTGGCGACGCGGGCGAGTCGGTCTACCGCATCGGTGAAGTTCAGCCCGCGATCGGCGATGTCGATCGCGTGGTGATCGACGGAGTGGACACGGCGTGGCACGCCTGAAGGTCGGTGTCCTGATCTCGGGCCGGGGGAGCAATCTCCAGGCCCTGATCGACGCCTGCGCCGATCCCGCCTTCCCGGCGGAAATCGTGCTGGTGCTGTCCAACAAGGCCGACGCCTATGGGCTGGAGCGCGCCCGGCTGGCCGGCATCCCGGCGGCTGTCGTCAATCACCGCGACTTCGCTGACAAGCCCGGATTCGAAGCGGCAATGGACGACGCCCTGAACGCCGCCGGGGTCGAACTGGTCTGCCTCGCCGGTTTCATGCGCCTGCTGACGGCGGGTTTCGTCGAGCGCTGGCACGACCGGCTGATCAACATCCATCCATCCCTGCTGCCGTCGTTCAAGGGGCTCGATACCCATGCCCGCGCGCTGGCGGCCGGTGTCCGCTTCACGGGCTGCACGGTCCATTACGTGCGTCCGGCGATGGACGAAGGGCCGATCATCCTCCAGGCGGTCGTCCCGATCCTCGAAGGCGACGACGACCATGCCTTGGCCGACCGTGTGCTGATCGCCGAGCATCGCAGCTATCCGGGAGCGCTGAAGCTGATCGCGGAGGGTAGGGCGAGGGTCGAAGGGGAGCGTGTCGTCATCACCGGCGCGCCGGCGGAAGCCCCCGAACCTCTCCTGAACCCGCCGGTATGATCCCTGCGGAACGTTATAGCTGGCGGAATGGGCTTGCCAGGATGCCGGCAACCCCTTAAATCGGAACCGACCTGGACTGAATAAGAAAGCAGAGGTTGGAGATGGCCGTGGCCGATCAGAATGATGATTTCCGGCAGGAAGAATACCGGACTCATATGGAATCCTACGAGCGCTTCACGGCGATGACGAAGTATGGCGTCATCGCCGTGGTCGCGATCCTGGTTTTGATGGCTATCTTCCTGGTCTGATACGGGTGCCGGGAGGCGCCCGCCCATCTTACCGAATCCTTCGGCCCGACCGAATCCTTCGGCGCAGCGGACGCTCCCGGCTCTCATGGCTCCCCCCTTCAATCCGTTCCGGATCGACTGGAACAACTGCACCTTCGGCCAGTGGGAAGCGCTGCTGGCCCGCTGCAAGCGCCCCACGCTGCTCCAGACATGGCAATACGCCATGGCGCTGGCAAAGACCGAGGGCGGCAAAGCCGATTTCGGCATCATCCACTTCGAGAACAAGCCGGTCGGCCTCGTGCAGGTCCAGACCCGGCGCTGGCTGCCGTTCCTGACGACCTGCAAGATCTATCGCGGGCCGCTATGGATCTACGACGAGATTCCGGGAGAAATGCTGAAGCTGGTGCTCGGCATGATCCGGCAGCGCTATCACCTCTTTCGCGGCAAGCCGCTGATTTTCCACCCGGAAATGCCTGATACGGAAACCGCGCGCAAACGGCTGAAAACCACCGGATTCCACCGCCGTCAGGAAGGCTACGAATCGGTCTGGCTGGATCTGACGCCCGATGTCGCTACGCTCCGCGCCGGGCTCGACCGCAAATGGCGCAACAAGCTCAATCAGGCTGAACGCAACGGATTGGTCGTGGAAGCCGATACGACGGGGCGGGCGCTCGACTGGCTGATGGAACCCTATCTGGAAGACAAGATGGCCCGCGAATATCGGGGACCGTCACCCGCGTTCCTGCGGGTCCTTCAGCAACTCTCGGCCGATACGACGCCGCCGGTGGTGCTGAGAGCGCTTCATCACGGCAAGCCCGTGGCTGGCGTGCTGCTGGTGCGGCACGGAGTCGCGGCAACCTACCAAGTCGGCTGGAACGGCGAAGAGGGCAGGGACCTCAAGGCGCACCATCTCCTGCTTTGGCAGTCGGTGCTGTGGCTCAAGGACCATCGCTATACCGGGTTCGACCTCGGTGGGATCAACGAGACCACGCCCGGCATCGCCCAGTTCAAGATCGGCATGGGCGGCCAGCCGTTTCGCCTCGTCGGCGGATACGTCTGACCACCCGGCCGGAAATCTACCCGATCAGGGGACGATTTCGCTCTTGCTGAAGAAGAACTTGATCTCGCTGGCAGCGTTCTCGGGGCTGTCCGAACCGTGGACCGAGTTTGCCTCGATCGATTCGGCAAAGTCCTTGCGGATCGTGCCGGGAGCGGCGTTGGCCGGGTTGGTGGCGCCCATGATGTCGCGGTTGGCGACGACGGCGTTTTCACCTTCCAGGACCTGGACGATTACCGGACCGGAGGTCATGAAGGAGACGAGTTCGTTGAAGAACGAACGCTCGGCGTGCACTTCATAGAACTTCTCGGCCTGCTCCTTGGTCAGGCGGATACGCTTCTGCGCAACGATCCGCAGCCCGGCTTCCTCGAAGCGGGCATTGATCTTGCCCGTAAGGTTCCGGCGGGTCGCATCCGGCTTGATGATGGACAAGGTCCGTTCGACGGCCATGTTGGAAGGCTCCTGTGTGCTCTCGCAAAATTCGCGGCGTTATATACGCGCTTTGGCCAGGTAGCAACGGGACATTTTTTTTGCGGGTCGGCCATGACCTCGCAACGATGCCATGGGGACATCCCGCCGCATTCCTATATTTTCAACGCCGCGTCACTTCAAAATAGGGCCTTCGCCGTGCTATCACCAGCCTCGGCATGCTGCACATCAATGAACTGACTTTCCGCTTCGGCGGGCGTGTGATCTTCGACCACGCCACCGTCGCCATTCCCAAAGGCCATCGCGTCGCGCTGGTCGGTCGTAACGGCACGGGCAAAACGACCCTGCTCCGCCTGATCGCCGGCGAGATGGTGCCCGACGGCGGCTCCATCACGATGCCGGCCGAAGCGCGCCTGGGCATCGTCGCCCAGGAGGCTCCCGGATCAGACGTCAGCCTGATCGACGCCGTGCTGGCCGCCGACGTCGAGCGTACGGCACTCCTGGCCGAGTCGGAGACCGCCCACGATCCCCATCGCATCGCCGAGATCCACACCCGGCTGGCCGACATCCACGCGCATTCCGCCCCGGCGCGGGCGGCCCAGATCCTGTCCGGCCTGGGTTTCGACGCGGAGTCGCAGACGCGGCCGTGCAGCGATTTCTCCGGCGGCTGGCGCATGCGCGTCGCCCTGGCCGGCGTCCTCTTCGCCGAGCCGGAACTGCTGCTGCTCGACGAGCCGACCAACCACCTCGACCTCGAAGCGACGATCTGGCTGGAAAACTACCTGCGGAACTACCCGCACACGATCCTGCTGGTCAGCCATGACCGCGAACTTCTGAACAAGGTCCCGACCACTACCGTCCACCTGGACCAGGGCAAGCTCACCTCCTACGCCGGCGGCTACGACCAGTTCGAGCGCACCCGACGGGCCAACCTGGAGCGGCTGGCCGCCAACCAGACCAAGCAGATCGCCCAGCGCAAGCACATCCAGTCCTATATCGACCGCTTCCGCTACAAGGCGTCGAAGGCCCGGCAGGCGCAGAGCCGGATCAAGATGCTGGAGCGGATGGAGCCGATCATCAGCATCGTCGAGGACCACACCGTCACCTTCGACTTCCCGTCGCCGGAAGAGCTGGCGCCGCCGCTGATCCAGCTGGAAGGCGTCGATGTCGGCTATGACGGCAAGGCGATCCTGCGGAACCTGGACCTCCGCATCGACATGGACGACCGCATCGCGCTGCTCGGCGCCAACGGCAACGGCAAGTCGACGCTGGTCAAGCTGCTGGCGAGCCGGCTGGCGCCGATGACCGGAGAGTTCCGCAAGTCGTCCAAGCTGAAGGTCGGCTACTTCGCCCAGCATCAGGCCGAGGCGCTCGACCTCAGCCTGACCGCCGTCGCCCAGGCGAAGCTGTGGATGAAAGACATTCTCGAAGAAAAGGTCCGTGCCCATCTCGGCCGGTTCGGCTTCCCCCAGCAGAAGGCCGATACTCAGATCGCCAAGCTGTCGGGCGGCGAAAAGGCGCGCCTCCTGTTCGCCCTGATGACCCGCGAGGCTCCCCATATCCTGATGCTGGACGAGCCGACCAACCACCTGGACATCGACAGCCGCGAAGCCCTGATCCAGGCGATCAACGGCTACGAGGGCGCCGTGATCCTGATCAGCCACGATCCGCACCTGATCGAGCTGACCGCAGACCGGCTCCTGCTGGTCGATGGCGGCACCTGCCGGGCCTTCGATGGCGACCTCGACGATTACCGCAAGCTGCTGCTGGAGAAGCGCCGGGCCGAGCGCTCCGACAAGACGGAACGCGACACCGGCCTCAGCAAGAAGGACCAGCGCCGCGCCGCCGCCGAGCTTCGCGCGGCCCTGGCGCCGCTGAAGCGCAAGGCCGACGACGCCGAAAAGCTGATCGCCAAGCTGACGCGGGAGC
Source organism: Skermanella sp. (assembly GCA_035630415.1). GTDB lineage: Bacteria > Pseudomonadota > Alphaproteobacteria > Azospirillales > Azospirillaceae > Skermanella. The sequence goes on along the minus strand of DASQKT010000374.1, from coordinate 2,556 downwards.
GGCAGGCGCTGGAGATCAGGATCGCGGACCCGGAACTCTACAACGGACCCGCCGACAAGGTGACCAAGCTCCAGAAGGAACTGGGCGAGATCCAGAAGAAACTATCCGCCGCCGAGGACACCTGGATGGAAGCCCACGAGGCGCTCGAAGCGGCGGAGGCCGAAGCGACCGGAGTCGCCTGACCGCCCTAAAACCGTCCGCTCACTCCTTCGCTGGCGTATGCGCCAGCAGCGCATCCGCCAGCGCAGCCGGCAGCATCGCGACGATCCAGGCCATCAGGTAAGTCGGCAGCGGGAATGCGATCCGCCCCCGGTTCCGTTCCAATCCGCGCCTGATGATCGACGCCGCCCGGTTCGCGTCCATCAGGAATGGCATCGGGAAGCGGTTGCGGTCGGTGATCCTGCTCTTCACGAAGCCGGGGCAGATCACCGACACCTCGATTCCCGCCGGGCGAAGGTCCAGCCGAAGCGACTCGCCATAGCTTTTTACCGCCGCCTTGCTGGCGCAATAGGCCGGCGCTCCCGGATAGCCCCGCAGACCGGCAAGCGAACTGACCAGCGCCAACTGCCCCCGGCCGCGTTCCCTCATCGGACCGATCAGTGGATGGATCGTGTTCAGCACGCCGTCCACGTTGACCGCCAGGATTCGCCGCGCCTGCTCCTCGCTCTCTCCCCGGCGGCCGGTGCCGCCGCTGATCCCCGCATTGGCGATGCATAGATCCACCGGAGTCTCGCGGTCCACCAGCGCCAGCCAGTCCGCCATGGCGGCCCGATCGGCAACGTCCACCGTCGCCGCGCGCACGACGGCACCCCGCTCCACGCAGCGCGCCGCCACAGCATCCAGGCGCTCACGGTCGCGCCCCGTCAGCACCAGCGTCACGCCCGGACCGGCGTAGGCTTCGGCCAATGCCTCCCCTATGCCGCTCGAGGCACCCGTTATCAGGATCGTCCTGGGATCGCGCATGGCATGGCTCCAGGGCACCAAGCCCTCTGTTGCTTGTTGTCGTCACGTCTCAGGGGTATAACCACCGCCATACTTTCGTACCAGCGAGGCAACGTTGACCGCTCATCATCAAGTCGCCAGCATGACCGGGTTCGCCCGCGCGGACGGGTCGGACCATGGCCATGTCTGGACCTTCGAGATCAAGAGCGTCAACGGCCGGAACCTCGATCTGCGATGCAGGGTCGCTCCGGGTTTCGACGCGTTGGAACCTGTGGTCAAGGCTATCGTCCCCCAACGCCTCCGGCGCGGCAACGTCAACGTCACGCTGACCGTGACAAGGACGGCCACCGGCGGAGAGCTCCGGATCAACCGCCCTTTGCTCGACCGCCTGATAGCGCTGGGCAACGAGTTGGGCGGAGTCGCCGAAAAGCCCCGGCTGGATGCCCTGCTTGCGGTCCGTGGCGTCGTCGAAACCATTGAAGACACCGATCTGGGCGACGCCCGCGAACGTGTCGAGGCCGCCATGGCCGCAACACTGAACGAAGCTCTCGACCGCCTCACCAGCGCCCGGTTCGCAGAAGGCACCCGGCTCGTCCATGTCCTGAGCGAGCATCTGGACGAGATCGCCCGGCTGACCGAACAGGCGTCCCGGTGCGCATCGCTTCAGCCGGAAGCGATCCGTCATAAGCTGCGTGCCCAGGTCGCGGCTCTGCTGGATGCGATCCCGAGTCTCACCGAAGACCGTCTGGCTCAGGAAGCGGCCCTCCTGATCACCCGCGCCGACGTGCGGGAGGAACTGGATCGGCTGCGTGCCCATATCGCCGCAGCCCGCGACATGTTGTCCAAAGGGGGAGCCATAGGCCGCCAGTTGGACTTCCTCTGCCAGGAATTCAACCGCGAAGCCAATACCCTATGCTCCAAGTCGGCCGACGTGGAGCTGACCCGCACCGGCCTGTCCCTCAAGGCCGCCATCGAACAATTGCGAGAGCAGGCTCAGAACATCGAATGACCGTACCCATGGACTTGCAGCCAGCCGGTCTGGGGCCGGCCAAGATCGGACGCCGGGGTCTGATGCTGGTGCTTTCCTCGCCCTCGGGCGCGGGCAAGACCACGATCGCGCGGCGCATGCTTCAGCGCAACAGCAGCCTGACGATGTCGGTTTCCGTCACCACCCGGCCGCCGCGTCCGGGCGAGGTGGACGGGGTCGATTATCACTTCATCGACCACGCCGCCTTCGAGCGCATGGTCGTGGAGAAGCAGTTGCTCGAACACGCCCGCGTCTTCGGCAACTACTACGGAACGCCGCGCGCTCCGGTCGAGCTGGCGCTGTCCAAGGGCCGCGAGATCCTGTTTGACATCGACTGGCAGGGAACCCAGCAGCTTGCGGAGAACGCCCGCGACGACCTCGTCAGTATCTTCGTGCTGCCGCCGTCCTCCAAGGAGCTGGAACGCCGGCTCCACACCCGCGCCCAAGACAGCGCCGAGGTCATCGCCGGCCGCATGGCCAAGGCGGCGGACGAGATGAGCCACTACTTCGATTACGAATACGTGATCGTCAACTACGACGTCGAGAACAGCGTCCATCAGGTCCAGTCGATCCTGGAAGCCGAACGC
>DASQKT010000373.1:0-5408 GCA_035630415.1 Skermanella sp. | reverse complement strand
CAGGGATTGTCGAGCGAGCTGATGCGGCCCGTCCTGACGTCGGAAGCCTTCGCCGCCCAATGCGCCGAACGGCTGGTGTCCGAAGGGCTCCACCCGGTCAAGGGGCTGAAGGAGCCGATCCAGGTATTCGGCCTCTCCTGAGCACCCTGGAAGGTCCCAGACCCTCAGGAAATCAGGTCGAGCTGTTCGCGCTTCAGGCTGCCGGGCACCAGCGTCAGGGGAATGCGGAGCTTGCCCAGCCCCTTGCCGGCAAGGTGCGTGACCAACGGGCCGGGACCTTCCGGTCCGGTACCGGCGGCCAGCACCAGGATGGAGATCGACGGCTCCTCGTTGATCAGCGACAGCAGCTCGTCGCGGCGTTCGCCTTCCCGGACATACAGGATTGGCAGGGTGCCGGTGATCTCGTTGACCTGCTTGGCGTGGCGCTGAAGGATCTGCTCCGCCTCGGTCCGGCGCTCCTCCCGCATGATGTCCTCGACAGCGATCCAGTGCTGAAAATCGCTCGGCTCGATCACGTAGAGCAGCGCCACCCGGCCGCCGCTGTTGCGGGCACGCAGGCAGGCATAGGTCAGCGCGATGTTCAGCTCCTCGCTGTCATCGACCACCACCAGGAAGATGCGCTGGTGCGTCGCCGGAACTGCGGTTTCGGAATCGCTCATGTCACACCTTTCGGAAAATCGCGCCGGCAAGCCAGCCGGCCGCCACCGCGAAGATTATCGCCGAAATGCCATAAAATGTGGATTGTCTCATGGCGAACTCGAAAATCTCGGCGCTGAAGCCCACCTTGCTGACGGCCAGCGGCGTGGTCTGGGCGCTGACCACGTCGCCGTCGCGGATCAGGAACACGCTGACGGTATAGGCCCCGGTCGGCACGTTGGCCGGGAAGTAGACATTGGTGCGGAACAGCCTTTCGCCAAGGAAGGCCACCTGACCGTGGGCCTTCCCGTAAAGCCCTTCTTCCTGCTTGTTCCGGATCAAGGCTTCCCGGAACTCCCGGACTCGCTCCGGCAACGCGCGGCCTGGATTCAAGGGCGGCAGACGCAGATGGGCAAGGCCGATCTCGTGCCGGGCCAGCACGGCGTCCCCGATGATCTGATCCAGCGGCCGGTTGGTCGCGACGCTGTAGAAGCTGGGGGCCTGCTGGAACTCCATCCTGGCGGTGTTGATCCAAATGCCGGCGACCCGCGACTTGCGGCGGACCATCACTTCGGTCGGTGGTCCCTGAACGACGACGGCCACGTCCCCCGGCCCGTCGGTGGCGCCGAACAGCACGACTTCGGTCCCGACGAAGCCGGTGTTGATGGCGATCAGGTGGTTGGACAGGTCGGCCACCAGGGACTGCGCCCAGGCAGGACGGACGGCGCCGGCGCACGCCATGGCGGCCGCGATCAGCAGCAGTGCGGCCGCGAAGAACCTCCGCTTCCGCGTCGATCCGGGATTCTGGCAGGGGCTCAACGGTCCACCGGGATCGTGATGGAGTAAAGGTTGGGCGGAGGCACCACCAGTTCGACCGCCAGCCGGAGCGCCACGCCGACGACCAGCAGGGCCAGCAGCGCCCGCGCCTGCTCGCCCCGCAGGAAGCCGCTGGCCTTGGTGCCGAACTGGGCGCCGACGACGCCGCCCACGAGCAGGAGCAGCGCCAGCATGACATCGACGGTGTTGTTCAACGCCGCCTGGAGGAAGGTCGCGATGGCCGTGGTGAAGATGATCTGGAACAGCGACGTCCCCGCTACCAGCGCCGTCGGCATACCGAGCAGGTAGATCATCGCCGGCACCAGCAGAAAGCCGCCGCCGATGCCCATGATGGCGACCATCAGGCCGCCGACGAAGCCGATCCCGGCCGGCAGCAGCGCGCTGATGAATAGGCGGGAGCGCTGGAACCGCATCTTGAACGGCAGGCCGTGCAGCCAGGTATGCTTATGAAGTTTGCGCCGGGCGCCCTGCTTGCGGCCCCGGATCATGGCCCCGACGCTCTCGACCAGCATCAGCCCGCCGATGCCGCCCAGGAACAGGACGTAGGACAGGGCGATGACGAGGTCGATCTGGCCGAGCGTCTGGAGGATGCCGAAGATCCAGACGCCGAGCGCCGTTCCCCCGGCGCCACCGATCAGCATCACCAGCCCCAGCTTGACGTCGACGTTCTTGCGCCGCCAATGGGCGAGCACGCCCGACACGCTGGCGGCGACGAGCTGGTTCGCCTGGGTGCCGACCGCGATGGCGGGCGGCACGCCGATGAAGATCAGCAAAGGCGTCATCAGGAACCCGCCGCCGACGCCGAACATCCCCGACAGGAAGCCGACGACGCCGCCCATGATGAGGACGAGCAGCCCGTTGACGGACATTTCGGCGATGGGGAGATAGATCTGCATGGATTGGGGGATTGAGACCGGTCCGGAGAATAGGCCGGTACATTACCCCTGAGGCGGCAGGCGGGCAAAGCCCTTTCGGGTCGGTGCTTAAAGGATCAGAAGCCGAGCCGTTTCAATTCATCGATCGACCTGACAGCCTGGGTGTGGAGGATGAAGATGCCGCCGGCTTTCTCCCATGCCTCCCTGGTGCCGGCGCGGTCGTCGACCAGCACATGGCCGGGACCGGCGTACCGGTGCTTGTCCCGCGTCATGCAGGTGACGACCGGCACATGGGCTCCCAGCATCGCGGCGACCCAGCGCCGCTTCTGATCGGGCGCCCAGTCGCCCATCGGCAGGCCGGTCAGGATGGTCGGCTTATGGGATTCGCAGAACTCCCATAGCACCTGGGCATCATGCATCATCTCGAGGGTGCCGTAGAACTCCGGCGCCTTGGCAAGCGCCTGCCACATCCGCCGGACCGGCAACTGGTCCGGCCGCTTGCCAGTTACGGCTTCAACTCCGCGATCGAAGTCGGCCAGGACGCCGTCGAGATCGAGAAAGAGCTTCATGGCCGTCCGATCTTTGCTGCTGATACCCGCTCATCGACAGCGCTTGGCAGCCAACGGTTCCCTCGGCGCCGAAGCCGGGAATTCATCGAACATAACAAAAAACCCCCGCCGGTCTCCCGGCGGGGGTTTTCCGCTCAAGCTTGAACCCGATCAGGCGACGACCGTATCCGCGAGTTCGCGGAAGGCCGGGATCTGGTCGAAGTTCATATAGCGGTAGATGTCGGCCGCCTTCTTGTTGACGACGCTGACCTGCTCCATGTACTCGGCCACGGTCGGGATCTTGCCCATCAGCGCACACACGGCGGCCAGTTCGGCCGAGCCGAGATAGACGCGGGTATCGATGCCCAGCCGGTTCGGGAAATTCCGAGTCGAGGTTGACATCGCGGTCGAGCCCTTGCGGACCTGTGCCTGATTGCCCATGCACAGCGAACAGCCCGGCATCTCCATGCGGGCGCCCGACTTGCCAAGGACGCTGTAGTAGCCTTCCTCGTTCAGGATCATGGCGTCCATCTTGGTCGGCGGTGCGATCCACAGCCGGGTCGGGATGTCGGACTTGCCGTCCAGCACCTTGGCGGCGGCGCGGAAGTGGCCGATATTGGTCATGCACGAGCCGATGAACACTTCGTCGATCGTGTCGCCGGAGACTTCCGACAGCAGCTTGACGTCGTCCGGATCGTTCGGGCAGGCGACGATCGGCTCGTTGATGTCGGCCAGATCGATCTCGATCACCGCTGCGTATTCGGCGTCGGCATCGGGGGCCAGAAGCTGCGGGTCGGCGATCCAGGCTTCCATCGACTTGATGCGGCGCTCCAGCGTGCGGCGGTCGGCGTAGCCGCTGGCGATCATCCAGCGCATCAGCGTGATGTTGGAGCGCATGTACTCGATGATCGGCGCTTCGCTCAGCCGGACCGTGCAGGCGGCGGCGGAACGCTCGGCCGAGGCGTCCGACAGCTCGAAGGCCTGTTCGACCTTCAGGTCGGGCAGCCCTTCGATCTCCAGGATGCGGCCGGAGAAGATGTTCTTCTTGCCCTTCTTTTCGACCGTCAGCGTTCCCTGTCGGATGGCATAGAGCGGGATCGCGTTGACCAGATCGCGGAGCGTCACGCCCGGCTGCATGGTGCCCTTGAACCGCACCAGCACGCTTTCCGGCATGTCCAGCGGCATGACGCCGGTCGCGGCGGCGAAGGCGACCAGACCGGAACCGGCCGGGAAGGAGATGCCGATCGGGAAGCGGGTGTGGCTGTCGCCGCCGGTGCCGACGGTGTCGGGCAGCAGCAGGCGGTTCAGCCAGGAATGGATGACGCCGTCGCCGGGCCGCAGGGAAACGCCGCCACGGGTGGAGATGAAGGCCGGCAGTTCCTGGTGCGTCTTGACGTCCACCAGCTTGGGATAGGCCGCGGTGTGGCAGAACGACTGCATGACCAGATCGGCCGAGAAGCCGAGGCAGGCCAGATCCTTCAGCTCGTCGCGGGTCATCGGACCGGTGGTGTCCTGCGAGCCGACGGTGGTCATCTTCGGTTCGCAATAGGTACCGGGACGGATGCCGGTGCCTTCCGGCAGACCGCAGGCGCGGCCGACCATCTTCTGGGCCAGCGTGAAGCCCTTGCCGCTGTCGGCAGGGACGGCGGGCAGGCGGAACAGGGTGGACGGCGGCAGGCCCAGCGCCTCGCGGGCGCGGCCGGTCAGGCCACGGCCGATGATCAGCGGAATACGGCCGCCGGCGCGGACCTCGTCGAAGATCACGTCGGACTTGATGGTGAATTCGGCGATCACTTCGCCGTTCTTCAGGGCCTTGCCGTCATAGGGGCGCAGCTCGACGATGTCGCCCATGTCCATCTTGGACACGTCCAGCTCGATCGGCAGCGCGCCGGCGTCTTCCATGGTGTTGTAGAAGATCGGCGCGATCTTGGTGCCGAGGCAGACGCCGCCGAAACGCTTGTTCGGGACGAAGGGGATGTCCTCGCCGGTCCACCACAGCACGGAGTTGGTGGCGGACTTGCGCGACGACCCGGTGCCGACCACGTCGCCGACATAGGCGATCAGGTTGCCCTTGCTCTTCAGCGCTTCCAACTGCTTCATCGGGCCGCGATTGCCGGCTTCGTCGGGTTCGATGCCGGGACGGGCGTTCTTCAGCATGGCCAGGGCATGCAGCGGGATATCCGGGCGCGACCAGGCATCCGGCGCCGGCGACAGGTCGTCGGTGTTGGTTTCACCGGTCACCTTGAAGATGGTGATGGTCAGGCTTTCCGGCACTTCCGGGCGCGAGGTGAACCACTCGGCATCGGCCCAGGATTGCAGCACGGCCTTGGCATTGCCCTTGTCGGCCAGTTCCTTGACATCGTGAAAATAGTCGAACATCAGCAGGGTCGTCTTCAGACCCTGCACCGCGGCGCCGCCGCATTCGTCGCTGGACAGGAGTTCGATCAGCGCCTTGATGTTGAAGCCACCGAGCATGGTGCCGAGCAGTTCCGTGGCCTTGACCTTGGAAACC
>DASQKT010000372.1:0-14920 GCA_035630415.1 Skermanella sp. | reverse complement strand
CCGAACCGGCGGGCAAGACCGAGAGCGTCATCCTGGCCGGCGGATGCTTCTGGTGCGTCGAATCCGACTTCGACAAGGTGCCCGGCGTGCTGGAGACGGTCTCCGGGTATGCCGGCGGCAGTTTCCCGAACCCGACCTATGAGCGCCATCCCGGCCACCGCGAGGTCGTGCGGATAACCTACGATCCGGCCAAGGTCACCTTCCCGCAACTCGTGTCGTATTTCTGGCGGACGATCGATCCGGTTGACGGCGTCGGGCAGTTCTGCGACCGGGGCGAGGCGTATACGACAGCGATCTATCCGCTGACTACGGAGCAGGCGGAACAGGCCAACCGAAGTAAGGCGCATATCGAGGAAGTGCTTGGCAAGAAGGTCGCGACGCCCGTGATCCAGCTCGACCCCAAGGGCTTTACCGAGGCCGAGGGCTATCACCAGAACTACCACAACATCAACAGCATCAAGTACTCCTTCTATCGCTACAGTTGCGGCCGGGACGCGCGGCTGAAGCAGCTTTGGGGCGACGATGCTGGCAAATGGCCGCCGCGCGACGGCATGAGCTGAGCGGGCGCCGCTACTCCAGCGGCTTCAGGTTCCCCAATAGCGTCGGGATCAGCTCGCTGACCGTCGGGTGGATGTGGACGCTGCGCTGGATCACCGTGTAGGGAGCCTTGGCCGCCATGATGTCGAGCAGGCTGTGGACGATCTCGTCGCCTTCGATGCACAGCAGCGCCGCTCCCAGGATCAGGTGGGTTTCCCGGTCCACCAGCACTTTCATGAAGCCCTGCGTCTCGCCGCGCTCCTTGGCGCGGCCGACGCGGGTCATCGGCAGGACGCCCTTGAGCGCAGGCCTCCCGCTGGCGCGTACCTCCGTCTCGCTCATGCCGACCCGGCCAAGGGGAGGGTCGGTGAACAGGGCATAGGCGGTGATGCGGTCCGATACCCGGCGCTTGTCGCCGTCCAGCAGGTTGGCGGCGACGATCTCGAAGTCGTTGTACGACGTGTGGGTGAAGGCGCCCCGGCCGTTGACGTCGCCCATGGCCCAGATCCCGTCGGCGCTGGTCCTGAGTTCGTCATCGACCTGGATAAAGCCGCGCGCGTCGGTCTTGACGCCGGCGGCTTCCAGGTTCAGGTCGCCCGTATTGGGGAGCCTGCCGACCGCCAGCAGCAGGTGGCTGCCATCGACCGTGACGGGATTGCCCCCGGCCTTGGCGGTCAGGCGCACGCCCTGCCCCTGCCTTTCCACCGCGTTGTCGCGAACCGCAGTGTGGACGGTGATCCCTTCACCCTCCAGAATCTCCCGCACCGTGTCCGACACTTCCGAGTCCTCGCGGGCGATCAGGCGGTCGGCATACTCGACCACCGTGACGCGGGAGCCGAAGCGGCGGTACATCTGGGCGAACTCCAGCCCGATATAGCTTCCCCCGGCGACGATCAGGTGGTCCGGCAGCGTATCCAGCGCCATCATCGAGGTATTGGTGAGATAGGTCGCCTCGGCCAGTCCCGGCCAGTCCGGCACGGTCGGGCGTCCGCCCGTGTTGATGAAGATGCGGGGCGCCGTCAGGCTTTCGCCGGCGACTTCAACCGTATGGGCATCGGTGAAGCGGGCCGTTCCCCAGATCAGGGTCAGGTTCTCCGTGCCGCCGATCCAGCTTGCCAGACTGTCGAGCGAGGCCTGGACGATCCCGTCCTTCCGCGCCTTGACGGCCTTCATATCGACACTGATTTCACCGCCGGTCAGCACGCCGTAGTCGGCGGCGCGGCGCGCCATATGGGCGACACGGGCGCTGGCGACCAGCGTCTTGGTCGGGATGCAACCATCGTTGACGCAGGTGCCGCCCAGATGCTCCCGTTCGATCAGTGCGGTCTTCATGCCGGCCTTGGCCAGCCGGACCGCGAGGAAGGGGCCGGATTGACCGGCCCCGATGACGATGGCGTCGAAGGTCTTCGGCATGTCGCTTATCCTCCCTGTCGTATTTTGTTTTTCGCTGATGCGATCCGCAGATTGAAACCCAGAACGGCGGCTATGGCGAGGGCCAACCCGACGCCCGCCACGGCGGCCGGCCAGCCCATGCGGTCGAACGCCTGACCCAGCACGGCGCTGCCTGCCAGCCCGCCGGAGAAGTAGGCCGCCAGATAGACCCCGCTGGCAGCGCCTCGATCGGCAGCCGCCCGGCTGACGAAACCGGTCGCCGTAGCCTGGGCGAAGAACGTGCCCGCGCCGACCAGCACCATGCCGAGCAACACGGTAGCGAGGTCGGAACTCAGCAGCGGAACCAGCCCCAGCGCCGCGACGCCCAAACCCGTCCAGAGAGCGGGACGCACGCCCCAGCGTCCGGCGGCGATACCCGCCAGCGGCGTCAGGATGATCGACGGCAGGAAAACGAAATAGACGAATCCGACCGACATCATGCCCAAACTCAACGGCGGCCGGACCAGCACGAAGTTGACGTAGGTGAAGACGCCGATGAAGGCGAACAGGATGCAGAAGCCGATCGCGAACCCGGACAGCAGCGGCTGTGTGGACAGTTGGCGGACGCGGCGGACCAAGGGGGCCGGCGGCCCGGATGCCGGCGGCGGCGCTCCGCGCATCGCGGTCCAGGCCAGCGCGGCACCCGCCAGATTGAGGACGGCGAAGAGAGCGAAATTGCCGGCCAGCCCGAAGCCGTCGGTGACGGTAGCAGCCACCAGCCTGCCGACGAGGTTGCTCGCGACATTGCCGGTGATATAGGCGGCGAAGGCGCTCGCCTGCCCCATGCCGCCGCGCTCGCCCAGCCACGCCAGCGTCAGCGTGAAGGCGGTGGACATGCACAACCCCTGAGCGACGCGAAGGACCGTGAAGGTCGTAAGGTCGGGCGCCAGCGCCAGCAGCGCGGTGGGAACGGCCAGCAGGACCAGACTGGCGACCACGCCGTTCCGCCGGTCGATCCGCCGGCTGAACAGCGCCGTCGCCAGCCCCGCCGCCGCCATCCCGAGCGTGCAGGCGTTGACGGCCATGCCCATGGCCGACGGCGCCACGCCATAGGCGGCGGCCAGCATCGGCAGGATCGCCTGCGTCGCGAACAGGTCCACGACGGTGAAGAACGCCATCGCCGCGACGACGGCGGAGTGTCCGGCGGACGATACTCCAGCCGGCCGGAAGGGTGCGGCAACGGACATTGCAGATCCTCCTGAAGGCTGAAGGGACGCCGCATTGCAGCACGCGCCCCTTCTGGGAAAGCTCCGGCAGCGGGGTCTTACATCATGTGCGGGTCGGCGGCGTTCACGTGCAGCAGGTCGGCTGAGATCAGGACAGCCGTGGTCTTGCCCGTGTTCTTCCACCAGTGGGCGACGCCGTGGCGTTCCGCCGTGCTGTCGCCGGCCTTGTGGACAATGGGAGCCGAGCAGGTGCTGGCGTATTCGGTAATCTCGCCCTTGACGATGTAGATGATGGCGGGGCGGTCCTCGTGGCTGTGCCAGGGCACGACGCCGCCGGGCTTGACCTCCAGCCGGCGCATGCGGAACTGCCGGTCCTGGATATCGGTGGGCTCCTTGGCGACATCGATCGAGGAGATGACGGTATCGGTCACGTCCCGCGCCGGGGTGGTGTCGGGCTTCCGCACATCGGCACCCTGCTTGCCGGCGGGGCATGAACCGGCCAGCGCCGCAGCCGGAGCCAGCGCCACGGCGCCGCCGATCAGCAGCGCACCCATCAGCCCGCGCACCAGAACGGTATTCATCGAAAGCTTGGCGGTCATCTGAAGTCTCCCGGTTGCCACGCACCATCGCGTGGTGTCGGGATCGAGGATTAATGTTTCAGCCGTTCCAGTGAAATGCCGGGTGGCTAATGTTTCGATAGCCGGCGCGTATCGACTGATTAGCCACCCGGCATTTCACGAAGGCCCGGTGCGAGTGGGAAAATCCGTCCCGGATCAACAGGGAGACACCTCATGGACACGCATATGCGCGCGGCGAACGAAGCCGGGACCGAAGCCGCGTTCGACAAGGAAAGCCTGGGTCAGGTGGTGCTGGTGTTCCAGGGCGGCGGTGCGCTGGGTGCGTATCAGGCCGGCGTCTATGAAGCGATGCAGGAAGTGGGACTTGAGCCGGACTGGGTGATCGGCACCTCCATCGGCGCCATCAACGCCAGCCTGATCGCCGGCAATGCGCCGGGCAAGCGGCTGGCCCGGCTTCAGGAATTCTGGCGCAGGGTGGAGCACGGCCCGTTCCGTCAGATGGCGGCCGCCGCCTGGGGGGCCGGGTCGATGGGGGCCAACGCCATGACGATGGCCGCCGGAGTCGATGGCTTCTTCCAGCCCAATCCGTGGGCTCTGATGGGAGCGTTCATGGGGACGAAGATGACAATGGGCTCCGAGAACGCCGGCTACTACTCGACGGCGCCGCTGGCGAAGACCCTGGCCGACCTGATCGACCCTGGATACCTGAATGCCGGAAAGCCCCGGCTGACAGTGGGCGCCGCCAATGTCCAGAGCGGCGAGATGCACTACTTCGACAGCCGCAAGGCGCCCCTGTCGATCCGGCACGTGATGGCATCAGGGGCACTTCCCCCCGCCTTCCCCGCGATCCGGATCGACGGCGAGCTTTACTGGGACGGCGGCATCCTGTCGAACACCCCCGTCGAGGCGGTGTTCGACGACAATCCCCGGCGGAACGGCGTCGTCTTCACGGTCCATATCTGGAACCCCAGCGGACCGGAACCGGACAGCATCTGGAAGGTCATGAGCCGCCAGAAGGACCTTCAGTATTCAAGCCGCGCCGCCAGCCACATCACCCGCCAGAAGCAGATCCACCGGTTGCGCCACGTCATTGCGGAGCTGGTGGAACGGCTTCCTCCAGAACTGCGGAGCGACCCCGAAATCCGGGAGCTTACCGCCTATGGCTGCCTGACCCGCATGCATGTGGTGCGGCTGCTGGCCCCGCCGCTGGCGGGCGAGGACCATTCGAAGGACATCGACTTCAGTCCGGAAGGCATCCGGGCACGCTGGGCCGCCGGTTATGCCGACACGGCCCGCGTGCTGGCCCAGGCCCCGTGGACGCATACCGATGACCCGATCGAAGGCTTCATCCTGCACGACGCCAGCATGGGCAGGATGATCAAGGAAGGCTGAGAATTGGAGTTGAGGGCCTGAGGCTGGGGGGTCAGCCGGCGCGGAGCGCGTTGGGGATGGCGTGGACGCGGACGTTCCCGACGCCGGCCAGCACGCTTTGCAGGCGGGCTACCGTCTTGTTGCCGTCCGCTTCCTGCTTCGCCACGGCGCAGACGGTCAGGACGCCGCCGTCTTCGGCCTTGATGAGGATATGGTCGGCGTGAAAGACGCCTTCGTTCTCGGCGATCAGGCCGTTGCCCTTCAGGCGGCGGCGCAGTTCATCGATGCTGATTGATTCGGAATTGATAGCCGTCATGCTTATGAAGTCCCCATTCGTGGAACAGGCGGTAAAGCTGTCTGCTTGAAACAGGATAGTGCATCGCAGCATACACGCCGATGACACATCGGTTACATATTTCATCCATTCGGCAGGATTCCGTCGGAGCTATCGTTGAGGCTATTCGCCGCTATCCATTGTTGAAAGACTTGGGCGAACCGAGACACTAAAGCGACCACAGACCGGGGAAGAGCCATGACCACTAAGTGGTGGAAGGAAAGCGTCGTCTACCAGATCTATCCGCGCAGCTTCCAGGACAGCAATGGGGACGGCATCGGCGACCTGCGGGGCATCATAAGCCGGCTGGATTACCTGAAGGAACTGGGCGTCGATGTCGTCTGGCTGTCACCGGTCTACAAGTCGCCGAACGACGACAACGGCTACGACATCAGCGACTACCAGGACATCATGGACGAGTTCGGCACGCTCGCCGACTGGGAGGAGCTGCTGGCCGAGATGCACGCGCGCGGCATCCGGATGGTCATGGACCTCGTCGTCAACCACAGTTCCGACGAACACCCCTGGTTCGTCGAGAGCCGCAAGAGCAAGGACAACCCCTACCGCGACTTCTATATCTGGCGGCCGGCCAAGGACGGACGTGAACCGAACAACTGGGAATCCTTCTTCAGCGGCTCGGCCTGGCAATACGACGAGGCGACCGGTGAATACTACCTGCACCTGTTCTCCAAGAAGCAGCCGGAGCTGAACTGGGAGAACCCGGCCCTTCGGCAGAAGATCTACGAGATGATGCGCTGGTGGCTGGACAAGGGCATCGACGGCTTCCGCATGGATGTCATCACGATGCTGTCGAAGACGCCGGGCCTGCCCGATGCGCCGGTGATCGGCGACAAGCCGTACCACTGGGGCGGCCAATACTTCATCCACGGCCCCCGATTGGATGAGTATCTGAGCGAGATGCACCGCGAGGTGCTGTCCAGGGGCGACATCCTGACGGTCGGCGAAGCCGTCATGGCGACGACCGAGCACGCGATCGACCTGACCAACGAGGAGACCGGCCACCTCAACATGCTGTTCCAGTTCGAGCACATGGACCTGGACCGCGACCCCCACAGCATGTCGGCCAAATGGGCCTTGAAGCGCTGGGACCTGCTGGACCTGAAGCAGGTCATGACGCGCTGGCAGCGCAACCTGGAAGGCAAGGGCTGGAACAGCCTGTACCTGTCGAACCACGACCAGCCGCGCTCGGTTTCCCGCTTCGGCGACGACGGCTATCACAGGGTGACGTCGGCCAAGCTGCTTGGGACGTTCCTGCACATGCTCCAGGGCACCCCCTATGTCTACCAGGGCGAGGAGATCGGCATGACCAATGTCCGGTTCCCGTCGATCGACGACTACCGCGACATCGAGACGCTGAACATGTACCGGGAGTTCGTCCACGACAGGGGCATCGACCCGGCGATCGTGATGGCCGGCATCCACGCCAAGAGCCGCGACAACGCCCGGACGCCGGTTCAGTGGGACGACGGCCCCAATGCCGGGTTCACGAACGGGAATCCTTGGATCGGCGTCAACCCGAACTATCCAGAGATCAACGTCCGCGCGGCGCTGGCCGATCCCGATTCGGTCTTCCACTACTATAAAAAGCTGATCCGGCTGCGGAAGGAGAACCCGGTCATCGTCCATGGCCGTTACGACCTGCTGCTGGAAGCGCATACCGAAATCTACGCCTTCACCCGCACTTATGGCGACGACCGCCTGCTGGCGATCCTGAACTTCACCGCCAACCAGCCGGTCTTCGCCCTACCGTCGGGCATCGCGTATTCGGGCACGGAGCTGATGATTTCCAACTACGAGGTCGATGCGGCGGAAGACATAGCGCTGCTGACGCTACGTCCCTACGAGGCACGGGTCTACCGGCTGACCTGAGCGCCTCCGCGCACGTTCCCCGCTCCGGCCTGCCTGTACCAGCGGTAGGTCGCGGCCAGACCGTCGCGCAGCGGCGTCCCGGCGGTCCAGCCGAGCGCCTCCAACACAGCGATGTCCAGCACCTTGCGGGGCGCTCCGTCGGGCTTGGAGGGATCGAAGTCGAACCGGCCCCGCCAGCCGATCACCTCGGCCAGCAGTTCCGCCAGTTCCAGCACCGAAACGTCCTGTCCCGTCCCGATATTGACCGGCAGGTCGCCGGAGTAGTGCCGGAGCAGGAAGACGGCGGCATCGGCAAGATCGTCGACGTGAAGGAAGTCGCGGCGCGGCGTCCCGGAGCCCCAGATCCGGACGCCGTCCGCCCCTTCGGCCAAGGCGCGGTCGATCCGCGCCATCAGGCCGGGGACGACATGGCTGTTGACCGGATCGAAATTGTCGCCAGGTCCGTAGAGGTTGGTCGGCATCGCGGAGATGAAGTCGCAGCCGTGCTGAAGCCGGTAGGCTTGACACAGCTTGACGCCGGCGATCTTGGCGACGGCATACCACTCGTTGCTGGGTTCCAGCGGTCCGGTCAGCAGAGCGCCTTCGGTCATCGGCTGCTCCGCCAGCTTCGGATAGATGCAGGACGAGCCGAGATACAGCAGCCGTGTCACGCCGCAGCCCCTGGCGGCATGGATGACGTTGGCCGCTATCGCCAGATTGTCGTAAAGGAAATCGCCGGGCAGGGAGGAGTTCGCGACGATGCCGCCCACCCTGCCGGCCGCCAGCACCACGGCATCGGGCCGATTGGCTTCCATCCAATCCTCGACCATGGACTGGCGGCGGAGGTCGAGATCCTTCCTGCCGACCGTCAGGATCTCGCATCCCTCGCGCGTCAGCCGGCGGACCACGGCGGAGCCGACCATGCCTGCATGTCCCGCCACCCACACCCGGCGTCCGGTGAAGTCGAAAAGCTCCCGCATGGGCAGAATTCCGGATTCGACAAAATCAAGATAGACGCACAATAGTATTCAGATGGAGATAGATGCAATTATTTTTCTATTTTTCAGCTAGAGACTGTGATTAGCGTTTAAGAACAAAACCGTATGGCAGATCCCGATATTTACAGATCCTAGTATATATTGGCGTCGGTCGGTGTCGGCTGCCGGGCTGGGCTGGGCTCTCAGTTCGCGTGCAGGGGCCGGCGGGTGTCGGCTGCCGCTTCCAGTTCTTCGTCCCGGCGCTCCTTCTCGATCCGGTCGTTTTCCAGGCGCGCGGAAAACGACAGGACGTATTGCTGCAATTCCCGCGCCTGGAAAGGCTTGGCGAGGAAGAACAGGCGATCGGCCGGG
Source organism: Skermanella sp. (assembly GCA_035630415.1). Taxonomy (GTDB): domain Bacteria; phylum Pseudomonadota; class Alphaproteobacteria; order Azospirillales; family Azospirillaceae; genus Skermanella. Next base: position 6,285 of record DASQKT010000372.1, on the reverse strand, counting down.
GGAACCTCGTGGGTGATCTTGCGGGCGTCGACACCGGCGAAGCCGCTGACGATCACGATGTTGATCAGGCCGTCGAGCGCGCGGATGCGCTTGGCGGCTTCCAACCCGCTGATGCCAGGCGGCATGCGCATGTCCAGGAAGGCGGCGCCGAACCTTCTGCCTGCCGCCAGTGCGTCGCGGACATGGGCGACGGCGGCTTCGCCCTGCCGGACGCAGCATAACTCCACCTCCGGCGTCGGCGGCGTGTCCGCCGGGCCGAACAACTGTTCTTCCAGTTCCATCATCGGGTCGCGGCGAGGCGACAGGTCGTCGATGACGTAGCGGTAGCTGTCCAGCAGCATCGGCTCGTCGTCCGCCACGAGGACCCGGAACGGTTCCCTTGCCTTCATGCGCTTTCTCTCAATTCGTCGAACTTGAACACACGCTTCCTGACCGGCAGCCGGACGACCATGGTGGCGCCCTTGCCCACCCCGTCGCTGATCGCCCAGATGCCGCCCCCCATGCCGGCAAGGCTGTTGGCGCACCAGTGCAGGCCTATGCCGCCGCTGTGAGCGCGGCGGGTCGAATAGCCCCGCTCGAAGATGCGGTCCAGCTTGTCCTCGGGGATGCCTTGGCCGTCGTCGGTAAAATGCAACTCCACCATATCAGAACCGTCGTTCGTAACAACCTTGCCTTCTATCATAATCTTCCCCGCCGTCCGTCCTCCGGCCAGGATCGCCTCCTCCGCATTGACCACCAGATTGCCGAAAACCTGGGTGAGGACGACGTGATGCCCCCGGACCTGAGGCAGCTTCCTGAGATTGGGCGCGATCTCGATCTTGATCGCCTCACCATGCTGCAACAGTTTGGACGCCTCTTCGATCACGCCGACGACGTCGATTGTCTCAACCTGACGTTTAGCGCGGCTGAATCGCTCGTGGTCATAGAAGATCTGCTCGATGTGGGTCGCCTGATCGCCGATCACGCCGAGATCGGTTTCGATGGTGGAGTGGCTGGTCCGCAGATGCTCCATGCAGGCCTTCAGGTACGTCACCGCCAGTTCGCAGTCCCGCCGGTCCGCCGTCGCTTCGGCGACCCGGCCGACCGCCGCCTCCATCTTGTCGAGGTGCGCCATGTCGAGCGCCCGGCCGATATGCCACAGCTTGATCGAAATAGGCGTCAGCGCGTTGCGGACATTGTGGGTCATGCCGCCGACCAGCTCGGCGGCGCCGGTATAGAAGCTCTGCTCGACCAGCCGGTTGCGGGTTTCCTCGAGCTGGGCCAGCGTCCGCTCGAACTCGGCGCTCAGGATCGCGATCTCGTCCGGAGCGCCGTCCTTGGCATCGGGTTCGATCTGCGGACGCTCGGTGACGCCGCGCGCCTCCAAGACCCGGTCCATCAGTCGGGCCACCGGTTTCAGGACGGTGCGGTTGAGCATCAGCAGGATGGCGAGGCCAGTGATCCCCAGCACAGCACCCATCAGCGCCAGCACGTAGTCGACCATGCTGTCGCCGGCGGCGCTGATGCTCCGGGCGTAATTGGTCTCCAGCATGAGCGCCGGGTCGCCCGCGATGTCCCGCAGCACGCTCTGGACCCTGAGCTGGCCGCCTTCGACGGTAATGCTGGGACGTTCCCTGGCGCCGGCGTCGTAGTCCTCGTCCGTGGCGATCTCGCCGGTCGGCTCCTGCACCTTGACCGGCGACTGGCGCTGCCCGACCGGGTCCAGGGTGAAGCGGGCATGGACCTGCCGGCCCAGCCGGTCGATCAGGCCGCTGTCGAGGAACCGGCCGAGGACCAGGATGCCCGCAGCCGAACCGGTGCCGTCCGCCCGGTGGATCGGGACGCCGACCACCAGCATGGGACCCTTGCCGGTCATCAGGATACCGGAGCGGTCCGGTTCGCCCGCGTCCTGCTGGAACAGGGCGAAACGTTCGGGCGGCAGCCGGTCGGCCGGGAACTCGGGCAGGTCCATCCTGTCTCCGGTTCTCAGGTCGTGGATGCCGCTCCACACGACCGTCCCGTCGTAACGCAGGAAATACATCAGGTTGACCTGAATGCCCTGGAAACTCTGGAACATCAGGTTCTGGTCCACGAAGTCCGTGACGTTGTCGCCCTGCATGAAGGCGTAGCTGCTGTCCCAGGTCGCCCAGTCCATGGCGGAGGATCGCAGGTGGGCCAGATTGCCGGACACCGCGTCGATCGCGCGGTTGGCGTTGCGGACCGCCAGTTCGCTTTCCAGGTTCCTGAACTCCTTGCCGACCAGAAGGTGCAGGATCAGGGCGTTGCCCACCAGCATGGCGAGCGCTGCCGCCGACAGGATGATGATGACGCGGTGGATCAGGCGCATTCGTCCGGGCTCCGGATATGTTCTTCGGCGATGTGGACCAAGTGCAGCCGCTGCTTCGGCTGCCGACCGGCTGACTCATTGGCCAGCCTGGAATAGAGGCGGGCGACACGCTGCTGCCACTCGCCCAGGACGGGCGGCAGGACCAGCGGGTGTTCGGCCACCAGATCGGCGATCACCGCCCGGTGGAACCGCATCACGGCAAGGTCGGTGACCGCAAAGCCGGATACCGCATGGCGGGCATCCTCAAGGAAGGCGTTCTCCCCGAACGAGGCGCCGCGCGTGATGGTATCGACGGCAATGCCGTGAATGCGCAGTTCGACCGTACCGCTTCTGATGACCGAGAAATGCCGGACCGGTTCGCCCGCCTCGAACAAAACACGCCCGGACGCGAGGGTTGCCGTTTCGGCCCGTTCGGCAAGGTCCGCGATCTCTTCCAGCGTCAGCGCCTGGAAAAGGGGAACCGATTTGAGAAACAGGATAAGATCGAGCATGGCTTGGTCTTCCTCCGTCGCGGCGGCCGCAATCTTGTTTCCGAACGGCTCCGTTTCGAGCGGCTCTCCTTTCGGCTGGTTCGAGGCGAGCGGCCCTCCTTCGAGCAGCTTGGCCGCGAGCAGCCGTGTCCAGCGGTCCGATTCCGCCGCCATCAGGACGGCGCCCGCCGCGTCGGTAACGGGGATGCCGGAGGGGCCGTCATTCGACCCGGCGTCGAGCAGCGCCAGGACCGGGCGGATGAAACGGCCGGTCGGCATGCTGGACAGGGCCTCGATGGCGTCGGCCCGCACGCGCTGGTCGGACGAATGGGCAAGGCTGTGGAGCAGCCTGATGTCGCGCCGGCTGCCGAGCGCCGCCTTGACCATCAGCACGCGCCAGACGATCCGCCGGTTGCTAGCCGCCAATGCCGCCGCCAGCACCTCGACCAGCTCGGCGGAAGCCAGTTCCGCCGAGCTGCCGAAGCCACGCATCGCAGCCAGCCCATGAAGGTTATGACGTGCCTGCCGGTACAAGGGGCGCAGGTGGTCGAGCAGGACCCGCCTTGCACGCCTGGACCCGATCGACCCAAGCGCCAGGATGGCGGCATGCGCCACCTCCGGCCGGGGTGACATCAGCCTGAGCACCGCTTCTCCGATGGCGGCGTTGCCGAAGCGTCCCAGCGCCTCCGCCGCCGCCTGCCGGGTTTCCGCCGAGCGGTGTTCCAGGTCGCGGGCGACCGTCCGGATGCAGCGGCCCGGCAGCGGCGCCACCGGCGCCCGCCGGTCTGCCCCGAAGCGGTTCCGCAGGTCGGCGGCATAGAGCCTGACCTGCGGGTCGGGATGGTTTTCCAATTTCAGGATGTCGGCCTGGGAGAACCGGCTCACGCCCTGCCGGCCGAGTTGGCCGGCGGGAACCGCCACGCGCTGACGGAGACTGCGCAGCAGGCTCGGCAGGAAGCCGGCTCCGACGGCGGAGCAGACCGCGACGAACAGCACGGCGAGGGCAATGGCGACCATCAGGGTGGTGCGCGGCTCCGCCATCGACTGGAGCCAGATCAGCCCGATGCCGGACAGGGCGATGCCGGCCGGGTAGATGACGCCTTCAGCCAGCATGCGGACCTGTCCCAGCACGCGGTAGGGAATGGCGGCGTAGTTCAGCGTCTTGACCGGCTCGAAGATCGCGTTGGACACCGCGTTGGCGTTCATGTGCATGACGACCGCCGCCGGCAGGCCCCAGAACAGGAAAAGGCCGCACAGGCTGAGCAGCGTCGTCAGCGGGAAGATCAGGTTGCGTGGCAGCGGTCCGCCGCGCTCCAGCACGATGCGGCCGAACAGCGCCAGGATGACCAGCTCCGCCGCCTGCTGGGCCGAATAGACGACGGCGAGGAAGCCCGCCAGATCATCCTCGTCGGTATAGGACTCGGCATAGACGGTCATCGCCAGATAGTCCTGAAGGCAGAACAGCGCGGACATCAGCAGGATGCCGCCGCAGATGGCGCCCACCAGCGGAAAGCTCCTGACCGTGCCGACCAGGGCACGGACGGCGTCCAGCACGCCACCCTCGCCTTCCTCCTCTTCCTCGCCGTCGCCGAGCCGGGTCAGCCGCCGGCCGATGCGCAGGCATTGCAGGAAAGACAGGACGAACAGGAAGCCCGCCACCAGCAGCAGTGTCTGGGTCGCGACGTACTGCGACAGCAGCGACGCCAGCATCCCGCCGCCCACCCCGCCTGCCCCGAACGCCATGGCAAGCTGCGCTGCGTACCGCTTCATGTCGAGCGTGGTCAGGTATTCCGAGGCCAGCAGCCAGAACAGCGTGTCGTAGAGGATTTCAAGGCTATAGGCCGCGATGTAGGCGGCATAGGCGGCCCCCGGCATCTTGGCGGCCGCCATGCCCCATAACGCCAGCGCCAGCAGCGCCGACGCGAGGCAGAGCGCCGCCGAGACCTGGAGCGTCAGCCAGCGCGACAGCACCGCGGAAACCCCCGACGCCAGCGGGATCGAAACTCCCGCCAGCAGGACGTAGAAGACCGGCATGGCTTCGCTCCCCTCTTCGGTGAGGAAGAGAGCGGCGCCGCTGGTCGTCAGGGTCAGGATGGAGCCGGAAATCAGGGAACCGAGCACGGCCAGTTCGACGACGCAGGCAGGGAACGCGGGATGGCGCCGAAGGGCTGCGGCGCCCCTCTTCGGCGGTTCTATCACGTCCATACCCATGACCACGGCGGGACGTCGCCAGCGCCTAGAATCGGCAATTCAATCCGTCGGCGGTTGCCAGTTCGGGGCTTCCCTCTGATTCGGGCGCGGCGAAATCCGCGACTACCCCAAGCGACAGGTAACGGCGGCGGAGTTGCGGCGGCAAGGTCGAGAAACTGCGCACCACGCTCCGGCAGCCCAGCGATCCGCAAGCGCAGTCCATGTCTTCCAGCGGGTGTTCCTGATGGGTCGAGTAGTCGTAGGTCAGCTCTTCGTTGGCCTGGATGTCGTACAGCGCCACCATGGAGAAGCCGTCGGGACGCACCTTCAGCCCACAGTTCGGCTCGCAGCTATGGTTGGTGAAGTCGTCGGGTCCGCCATAGGGCGGGATGAACAGGTCGCGGCCGACCTGGAAGATGTCGGCATGGCTGAACCCTGCCGCCGTGATCTCCGCATGGGTCATGGCGCGCGCCAGATAGTCCGGATCGGTCACGCTCAGGACGGTAGCACCGGCCTCGAACGGCTTCGACGTGAACAGGCCGAGCCCCGCCGCCATGGATGGCGCCACGTAGAGGAAGAGGTATTGGGAGAGTTTGCGTTGCGGTTTCCAGATCCCAGCCTGATTCCAGATCACAGCATCCGAAACGTCACGCGCAGTAAAATCGATCGAATCCATCGCCCACCCGAGATCAACCAGAGATCAGTCAACCTGGGTAAAGCTGCGTCCGTGTAGTTAACAATGAGTTAACTAATGGATTGGCCGGTCAGGGCCTCCTGGCGCCAGCAGCCATGCGGAGCGGCCACCCGAGACCGTGGAGGAGCGCCACGATACAGACCGGCAGAAAAGACCATTGAGTCCTTTTTTGGACCGAAAAGCCTGTTTCCAATACGCTTACGGCGGCGACCAGAAGGTAAATGCAGACCAGGAGCCATGCGGTAGAAGACAAAATGCGGCCCTCCATTGACGGGAGGACCGCATCTTATCACCACAAGAGTTAACCCATAATAACTAGGGTCAGATGGCGTTCAGGTCTTCGCGGCGGCGGGTTCCGGACGAACCGCCGATGGCGGCCGCGATGGCTCCCAGGAGCAGCGCGCCGAACCCGTAGATGGACGCCTGCGACACGGCGTTGGCGGTGGTGTCGGCCGCCTGCCGGGCGGTCTCTTCCGCCTGCTGCGCGGTCTGCGTCGCCTGCTGTTTCAGCTGGTCGATCCGCGCGCGGGCATCTTCCTCGCTGATGCCGGACTGCTGGCTGACGATCTGGATCGCCCGCTGCTGCGCCTGATCGGCTTCCGGAC
>DASQKT010000371.1:0-5591 GCA_035630415.1 Skermanella sp. | reverse complement strand
GTGACCGCCAATACGACCGGCGGCGTCACCGGCAAGATGATCTCCCCCCAGTCCATCGCGGTCGCCTGCGCCGCCGTCGGTCTGGTCGGGCGGGAAGCCGATCTGTTCCGCTTTACGCTGAAGCACAGCCTGTTCTTCCTGGTCATCATCGGCGTGATAACCACCCTTCAGGCCTATTTCCTGACATGGATGATCCCGTAAAATCGAAGTGGCGAAGCGATACCGAGGATTAGAGCGGGAGCGGAATGGATCGTTTGGGGTTATTAGGGAGTGAGTCCTGCGCCATAATCCGTTCAACCGCAGTCAGGCGCGGATAAGCCTGACGGCGCCATCCGGCGTCCTAACATCCGTTGCTCCGGGAGACGTCCATGCCTGATACCGCCGGCGATAGAAGCACCCCCCGCGTCGGGCTGTTCGTCACCTGTCTGGTCGATGCGATGAGGCCGCAGATCGGCTTCGCCACGATCCAGTTGCTCGAGGAAGCCGGCTGCGTGGTGGACGTGCCGGATACCCAGACCTGCTGCGGCCAGCCGGGCTTCAACACCGGCGACACCGGCGGGGCGGCCGCTCTCGCCAAGCAGACCATCGCGGCTTTCGAAGGCTTCGACTATGTCGTGGTGCCGTCGGGATCGTGCGCCGGCATGATCCGGCATCACTACCGGGAGGCGCTGGCTGGCGACAAGGCTTGGGTGGAGCGGGCGGAAGCGCTGGCCGCCCGGACCTATGAGATCACGGCCTTCCTGGCCGATGTCAGGGGCTACCGGCCCGCCGGCCGCACGGTCAATGCCACAGCCACGTACCACGATTCCTGCGCCGGCCTCCGCGAACTGGGCATCCTTGCCCAGCCGCGCCGGCTGCTCGCCGCGATCGACGGGCTGGAGATGCGGCCGCTGGACGGCAACGAGGAGTGCTGCGGCTTCGGCGGCACCTTCTGCGTCAAGTACCCGTCGATCTCCAACGCCATCGTCGAGGAAAAGGCGGCGGCCATCGAGAAGACCGGAGCCGACCTGCTGCTTGCCGGCGACCTCGGCTGCCTGATGAACATGGCGGGCAAGCTGAACCGTCGCGGCGCCAAGGTGCGCAGCTTCCATACCGTCGAGGTCCTGGCCGGCATGACCGGCGGCCCGGCGATCGGCGAGGAGGGCTGACCGGATGGAACACGCTCACGCTCCCGAAATGTTCAAATCAGCTTCCGCCGAAGCCCTCGCCGACCGGACCCTGAAGATCGCCATCGACCGGACCACCGGCACGGCGGAGCGCAAGCGCGACATCGCCGTGGCGGCATTTCCCGAGTTCACGGCGGCACGCGACCGGGGCAAGCGGATCAAGGATCACGTGATCGCCCATCTCGACCATTACCTTGTCGAGTTCGAGCGAAACGCCGTCGCCTCCGGCGCCAAGGTGCATTGGGCGTCCACGGCGGAGGAGGCTTGCCAGATCGTCATCGGGATCTGCCGGTCGGTGGATGCCCGCAGCGCCACCCGCGCCAAGTCGATGCTGGGCGAGGAGATCGGCTTGCCGCACGCGCTGGCGGACGCCGGGATCGAGCGGGTCGAAACCGACTTGGCCGAGCACATCATCCAGCTTGCCGGCGATCCGCCGTCCCACATCGTCTGGCCCGCCATGCACCGGACCCGCGAGCAGGTCTCCGTCCTGTTCAAGGAGCGTCACCGCCAGCCTCACGAGACCGAGGACGTGCCGGCAATGGTCGAGAGCGCCCGGCGGGAGCTGCGCGACAAGTATTTCGCCGCCGAGGTCGGGATCTCGGGCGCCAACTTCCTGGTCGCCGATACCGGCGCCGTCTGCACCGTCACCAACGAAGGCAACGCCGAACTCACGACGACACCGCCCAGGGTGCATATCGTGACGGCGGGGATCGAGAAGCTGGTCCCGACCACCGCCCATGCCTTCGCGATGCTTCGGCTGCTGGTGCGCTCGGCGACGGGCGCCGAACTGACCCAGTACACGACCTTCCACTGCGGCCCCAAGCGTGCGGGCGACGCCGACGGCCCGGAGGAAATGCACATCGTGCTGGTCGATAACGGCAGGACCCGCATGCTGGTGGAGGGCCAGCGGGAGATGCTGCGCTGCATCCGCTGCGGCGCTTGCATGAACCACTGCGTCGTCTTCCGCCAGATTGGAGGCCACGCCTATGGCGGCACCTATCCCGGACCAATGGGAGCCGTGCTGACGCCGACCTTCTCGGGCCTGGACAAGAGCCGCGAGCTGGTCCACGCCTGCACCATGAACGGGCGTTGCCAGGAAGTCTGCCCGGTCGAGATCCCGTTGCCGGCGCTGCTGCGCGGCTGGCGCGACCGGAGCTGGCGGGAAGGGCTGGAGCCGGCATCGGTCCGCTACGGCATCGGGCTATGGGCCTTCGTCGCCCAAAGGCCGGCGCTCTACCGGCTCGGCACCCGTATCGCCGTGCGGGCGATGCGGCTGTTCCGGCGGCGCGGCTGGATCAACAGCCTGCCGCTGGCGGGCGGCTGGACCGACAAGCGTGATTTTCCGGCACCTCCCGGCAAGACCTTCATGGAGCTTCATCGCGCCCGCCGCAGGGAGAAAGTATCTTGAGCCGGACATCTCAGACAGGGGCGCGCGAGAGGATTCTGGGTGCTATCCGCACCGGGCTTGGAAGCCCCCCTGCCCCGCCCCAGGACATCGCCGCCGAAGCGGCGGCGCTGCTGGCGGACCCCGACCTGATCCGGCCGTCCCTCGGAGCGAAGGACCTTGTCGAAATCTTCGCGGAGCACTTCATCACGCAGAAGCTGGGCGGGACGCTGGAGACGGTCCCGAACCTGGAAGCCCTGCCCGAAGCCGTGCGCCGCTACGTGACCGGCCACGGCCTGCCGCCCGCCGTGGCGCTTCAGCCGGCCGCCGAACTGCTGGCGCTGAATTGGGACGGCGTCGAGACCCGCCCGACGATGGCGCGGGACGAAGCGGTCGGCGTCGGCTTTGCGCGCTGGGCCATCGCGGAGACCGGCTCCCTGGTCTTTCATTCCGGCCCCGACATGCCGATCCTGTTCAATTTCCTGCCGCTGCATCATGTCGTGGCGGTCCGGGCCGGCACCATCCTGCGCCACCTGGAAGACTACGCGGAGGCGGCGGCGCGCATCGGCGCTCCCCGCAATGCCGGTCTCGTCACGGGAGCCAGCGGAACGACGGATATCGAGGGCAGCTACGTGCGCGGCGCCCACGGGCCGCGCTTCCTGCATGTGGTCGTCGTCTTGGGGTGACGGGTTCCGTGTGACATCGCCATGAGCGGCAGGGCGCCTACCTTGTTTTCATGCCCGCCAACCCTTTCGAACGTCGCCCAATGACTGCGATGGCATGGTCTAATGCGGTCGATCCGGCTGGTCGGAAAGAAACAGGGGGTTCGAAATGAGTGAATACGATCTGGTCATCCGGGGCGGGACCGTCGTCACCGCTGCCGACACCGTGCGCGCCGATGTCGGCATACGCGGCGGACGCATCGTCTCGGTGGCGGAGAGCCTGACGGGAGGCGCCAGGGAGATCGACGCTTCCGGCCTGCTCGTGATGCCCGGCGGCATCGACAGCCACGTCCATCTGGCGCAGCCGGCCTTCGGCGGACCGAAGATGGCGGACGGGTTCGAGACCGGGACGCGGTCGGCCATCGCGGGCGGCAACACCACCGTCATACCCTTCGCCCTGCAACCGCGCGGCGCTTCGCTGCGGGCCAGCGTCGCCGATTACCACAAGGAGGCGGACGGCCAGAGCTATTGCGACTACGGCTTCCACCTCATCATCAGCGATCCGACCGCGAGCGTCCTGGGACAGGAGCTGCCGGCGCTGGTCAACGACGGCTACACCTCGTTCAAGGTCTTCATGACCTATGACGATCTGGTGCTGAACGACCGTCAGATGCTGGACGTGTTCGACTGCGCACGGGGCTGCGGCGCGCTGGTCATGGTCCATTGCGAGGGCTACGACGCCATCCGCTTCATGACGGAGCGGCTGGAACTGGCCGGCAAGAAGGCGCCGTACTATCACGCGGTATCCAGGCCGCAGTCGGTCGAGCGGGAAGCGACCCACCGCGCCATCAGCCACGCCGAACTGACCGACGTTCCGATCATGATCGTCCATGTTTCCGGACGGGAACCGATGGAGCAGATCCGCTGGGCACAGCACAAGGGGCTGAAGGTCTACGGCGAGACCTGCCCGCAATACATCGCCCTGACGGCGGAAGACCTGAAAGGTCTCAACATGGACGAGACGGGCGGCAAATACGTCTGTTCGCCGCCGCCCAGGGACGAGGCGAGCTGGGAAGCCATCTGGGAGGGCATCCGCACCGGCGTCTTCCAGACCTTCTCGTCCGACCACTGCCCGTTCTTCTATGAAGGGGAAATGGGCAAGCTCAACGCCAAGGCGCGGACCTCGTTCCGCTGGGTGCCCAACGGCATTCCCGGCATCGAGACGCGGCTGCCGCTGCTGTTCTCCAAGGGGGTCGTCGAAGGCCGCATCACCCTGAACGAGTTCGTGGCGCTCACCTCGACCAACCATGCCAGGATGTACGGGCTCTACCCGAAGAAAGGCTCGATAGCGCCGGGCTTCGACGCCGACATCGTGTTGTGGGACCCGAAGCGCAAGGAAACGATCCGGCAGGAGCTGATGCATCACGGGGCGGACTACACGCCTTATGAAGGCATCGCCGTGACCGGCTGGCCGGTCGCGACATTCCTGCGCGGCAAGCTGGTCTCGGAGGAAGGGAAGATTCTCGGTGAACCGGGTGACGGCGGGTTCCTGAAACGCGACCTGTCGCCTTTCGCGGTCCCATCGGGCGCCCCGGCGCCGATCACCGGGGAACGGTATCAATAAACAGGGAAGAAAAACATGGCGAAGGAAATCCTGGTATCCTACGGGATCGATGTCGATGCGGTGGCGGGCTGGCTCGGGTCCTATGGCGGCGAGGATAGCCCTTGCGACATCTCGCGCGGTGTCTTCGCGGGGCGTGTCGGAAGCATGCGGCTGCTGCGCATGTTCGAGAAATGGGACATCAAGACGACGTGGTTCATGCCCGGACACTCGATCGAGACCTTCCGGGACCAGATGAAAGCCGTCGCCGATGCCGGGCACGAAGTCGGCATGCACGGCTACAGCCATGAAAACCCGATCGCGATGACCCCGGTGCAGGAAGAAGCGATCTTCGACAAATGCGTCGACCTGATCGCGGAGCTTTCCGGCAAGCCGCCGCGCGGCTATGTGGCGCCGTGGTGGGAGTTCGGGTCGAAGACCAACGAGCTTCTCCTGAAGAAGGGGATCAGGTACGACCATTCCCTGATGCACAACGACCACCATCCCTACTACGTGACCGTCGGCGACCAGTGGACCAAGATCGACTATTCGCAGCACCCGTCGGCCTGGATGAAGCCCTATGTTTCCGGTGAGGAAACAGACCTGATCGAGATCCCGGCATCCTGGTACCTGGACGACCTGCCGCCGATGATGTTCATCAAGGCCGCTCCCAACAGCCACGGCTTCGTCAACCCGCGCGATATCGAGCAGATGTGGCGCGACCAGTTCGACTGGGTCTACGAGAACTACGACTACGCGGTGTTCCCGCTGACGATCCA
>DASQKT010000370.1:0-14196 GCA_035630415.1 Skermanella sp. | reverse complement strand
AGTCTGGCGGAAGCCCAGGACGCCGTGATGGCCCGCCTTGAGCGCGCCAACGTCCAGGGCGCCTGCGGTCCGAAGCTCAACAAGGTGCAGGACGCGCAGTATTGGTTCGACCAACCCGGCGCTCCGAAGCCGAAGCTGAGCAACGAGAAGCCGACGGGCGAGACGGTCGCTTACGAGCAGCTTCTGTCGGCGTGGAAGCAGGGTAAGGTGCGGTAAGTACTGGAGTTATGGGGGAGTTGTTGGGCTTCGGCCCAACAACTCGCTTCATCAAGCGGCGGGACGCCCGGCCCGCTGCAACAGCAGCAGCAAGCCGCCGGCCACCAGCCCCCAGAACGCGGAACCGATGCCGAAGAAGCCGACGCCCGATGCCGTCGTGACGAAGGTGACGATGGCGGGCACGCGTTCGTCTTCCTTCGACATCGCGGAGGTTACCGCCCCGGCAAGGCTGCTCAGCAGCGCCAGTCCGGCGACCGCCTGGATCAGCAGGGGCGGGGAGGCGGCGATGAAGGCGGAGGCGAAGCCGGCGAACAATCCCAGCAGGAAATAGGCGACGCCGCTTGCCACCGGGGCTATCCAGCGCCGCGCGGGGTCGGGATGGGACTCGGGACCGGCGCACAGGGCGGCGGTGATCGCGGCAAGGTTGACGGCATGCCCGCCGAACAGGGCGGTGATGCCACTGAACAGACCGGTCGAGATAAAGACCGGCCCGACATCGGGCTGGTAGCCGTTGCCGCGCATGACGGCCAGACCGGGCACGTTCTGCGACGCCATGGTCACGATGAACAGCGGCAGTGCGATGCTGATCGCGGCTGATATGGTGAACTCCGGCATCACGAGGACCGGCTTCGGCCAGATATCCGCCAGTGCTCCCGCTGGGATCGGGGTCGCGAAGACGACGATGCCGACCGTTACCAGCACCGCCAGCGGCACGGCGTAGAGCCGGGCGAAACGCCAGCCCAGCGCCCAGACGATGACGATGGGCAGCGCTAGTTCAGGCACCGCGCCGACCGCCTTGACGGGCGCCAGGCACAGGGTCAGCAGAACCCCGCCCAGCATGGAGCTGGCGAGGCTCATCGGGAGTGAGACTACAGCCCGCCCGAACGGTTTCCACAATCCGGCCAGCACGACCAGCAGCGCCGCGACCATGAAGGCGCCGGTGGCGGCGGCGAATCCGCCGTCGGGTACGCCGGTCGAGATCAGCAAGGCCGCACCCGGCGTAGACCACGCGATGCTGACCGGCTGACGTGTCGCGATGCTGTGGGCAGCACCCAGCAGCCCCGTCACGACGCAGAGCGCCAGCAGGCCCGAGGCCGCTTGCTCCGGGGAGGCGCCGACCCCGGCCAAGCCCTGGAGCACGATCGGGAACGCGCTGCCGAAACCGACGATGGCGGCGAGGAAGCCGGCGGTGACGGGTTGCAGCAGGGAAGCCCGCGTGGGGGCCTGGAGAGCCGAATCGGTGGGGGGATCTTTGGGCATGCCCTTTTTCCGTGCTCAGGAGAATGGACTTGTTGCAGTTCGTTCTCTGTCAGACTACATCAAGATTGGATCCAATCAACAGATGGATATCGGATGAGTCGGGATTCGGAAGCCGCTTCCCTGTCGTTGGCCGGCTTGATCGCAGCGTCGGGACCGCGTTACCGGACGGCGACCGAGTTCGTCGAGGCGACGTTGCGCACGGCGATCCTGTCCGGCAGCTTGAGCGGCGGCACGCCGTTGCGGCAGGAAGATCTGGCGGAAGCCTTCGGTGTCAGCCGCATGCCGGTGCGGGAAGCTCTGCGCCAGTTGGAGGCGCAGGCGCTGATCGATTTCGTGCCGCACAAGGGCGCGGTGGTCACCGAAATCTCGGCCAGCGACGCGGCGGACACCTATGCGATCCGGCTGGCGCTGGAACCCGCCGCCTTCGCGCTGTCGATCCCGCACCTGGACGACGAGGATTTCAGCCGCGCCGCCGACCTGATCGCGGAGATGGACGCGGAGCCGGACCCGTCCCGGATGGGCGAGCTCAACCGGCGTTTCCACATGTCGCTTTACGCCAGGGCCGGGCGGCCCCGGCTGCTGGCCCTGGTCGAGGGCCAGCTTGCGGCTTTCGACCGCTATCTGCGCTTTCATCTTGCCGCGAAGGGACGCGAGCACATGTCCCAGGACGACCACCGCGCCATGCTGGACGCGGCGCGGGCCGGCGATACCGATCGCGCCGCCGCCGTTCTCAAGTCCCACATGGGAACGGCGGCGGCGACGATCGACCGCTTCTTCGCCGAGCGCTAAGTACTGGGCGCTGAGTGCCGGGCGCTGAGTACCGAGTAACGGGTGTCAGGCGAAGAAGTAATCGACGCCTTCGACCAGCCCGACGACATCGACCGTGACATGGGTGCTGGTGCCCGCCGTCGTCGTCATGTCGAAGATCGTCATGCCGCCTTTGGTGGAGACCTTGAACGTAGCATCATCGCCAGGAGTCGTCTGGAACCGGAGCTGGTCGCCGTCCACCGTGCCGGCTCCGTTGAACCCGGTTATGTCCACTTCGCTCTTGAGATAGAAATAATCCGGCGAGAAGAAGAACTGGTCGGCGTCGCCGGAGCCGCTGACGATGGTGTCATGACCGCCGATCGCCGAGAAACGGTCGTCGCCGGCCCCGCCCCGCATCGTGTCGTCGGCGCCGAAGCTGAAGAAGAGGTCGTCATGGGCCGTGCCGGTGACGTCGGTACCGGCGCCTGGGGAGTCGAACCCGAAAAATTGCAGGTTCCCCGTTCCGCTGGCGACGATCTTCTCGATCTCCTGGAACTTTCCGGTTTCGATATAAGATCCGAACTGGTCTTCGAAGTAGAGCTGCCCACTGGTCCGGCCGCTCATGTAGACATCCGTGCTGACCGGCTCGGCCTTCCCTTCGAACGATAGGGATGTCGCCCGGTTGTTGATATGCAGCGTGTCTGCTCCGGCATCGCCGTCGAGTATCGTGGGCGCCAGAGAGTTGGCGATCGTGAAGATGTCGGATGCCGTGGGGTCGTAATAGAGGTGATCGGAACCTTCGCCGCCGTACAGGTAGGCGATCCCCGACCCACCGTTGAGGATGTCGTTGCCGCCCTCGCCCTTGAGCGTATCAGTGCCGCCTTCGCCATAGAGCTTGTCGTTACCGGAGCCGCCGTAAAGAATATCCCAGCCGTTGCCCCCGAACAGCTGGTCCTTCCCGGCTTCGCCCCGCAGGATATCGTTGCCGGCTTCGCCGTAGAGTTTGTCATCGCCCGAGCCGCCCCAGAGCTGGTCGGCGCCCGCCCTGCCATACAGCTTGTCGTTGCCGCCATACCCGTAGATCAGATCGGCCGCCGCCGTGCCGTATTTGACGTCGTTACCGCCCCCGCCCTTGATCGTAGCCATATCCATCTCCCCCGGAAAAACAATCGGGGAGAATCTTCCCATGTCCGGGCTTGGCGGGGGGCTGATGTTCGGTACAGGGTATAGTCTACTTAAGATAGTGTTCTTGTGGAAAATACCGCTACCTTAGCGGAGGTCCGCGCCATGTTCGCAGTGTGGAGCCGGAAGTAGGCAGACATGGACAGTGGTCCCTTTTCCCTGGACGCTGTCGAGCGTCAGGGAACCGCCGTGAAGTTCGACGAAGGAACGGGCCAGCGGCAGGCCGAGGCCTGTCCCCTCGAACCGGCGGTTCATGGCGCCGTCGCCGCGATGGAAGGGCTCGAACACCTTCGTCAGTTCGGATTTCGCGATGCCGAACCCGGTATCGGCGATCTCGATCTCCAGCTTTTCGCTCAAGGGCGCCAGCATTGCCGTCATGCGGATGCTGCCGCCCGACGGCGTGAACTTGACGGCGTTGGACAGGACGTTCAGCAGAGCCTGCTTTATCAATCGCTCATCCGCCCACAGCCGGGGCAGGGGGCGCTTGGGCACGACGACTTCGAAGCTCAGGCCTGCTGCGGCGGCGCGCGGTTCGATCAGGCGGGCGACCGATGCCAGCAGGTGGGTCGCGTCCACCCAATCGTGCGCCAGATTGATGCGGCCGGTTTCCACCTTCGCCACATCCATGATGTCCGAGATGATCTGGAGCAGCAACTGACCGCTGTCATGGATATCGGCCGCGTAGCCGACATAGCGGGCCGACCCCAGCGGCCCAAAAGACTGGTTCTTCAGCAGTTCGGCAAAGCCCAGTATGGCGTTCAGTGGGGTGCGAAGCTCATGGCTCATGGTGGCCAGGAACTCCGTCTTGGCGAGATCCGCGAACTCGGCCCGTTCGGCCCGGCATTTCGCCTGACACAGCTCGGCCCGTTCCGCCGCCGCCGACAGAATATCCCTTGCTGCGGCCTCTGCGACGCCGAGCGGTGCGTCGGGCAGCGTCAGCGCCGGGTGATCGAAGACGAAGCGGCCGGAGGCGTCGGCGATCTCGACATGGCGGGCGCGGGTCAGGTCCTTCAACGTGTCGAGCAGGGGAGACAATGCCAGTTCGGCCGTCATGCCGCGCAAGGCGCGCCCTTGGGACCGGGCGACGGCGGCGAGCAGGGTGTTCTCGACCGTCAGGCAGTAGAGGTCGCGTTCCAGCGTCAGATGAGCCTCGGCCATGTCGGTGTTCGCCCGCTCCAGCAGAGCGATGGTCTGGCGCTTTTCCAGGTGGAGGGCCACGAGACGGCCGATCGCTTCCAGTTCGGCGACAACCCGAATGGGCGGCGGGCAGGATTCATGGTGCAGGCGGAGCCAGCCGTAGAGCGTCCGGCCGGCGCGAAGAGGTATGACGGGGTTCCGTTCGTCTATAGCACCACCGCTGCCGGCTATCAGGCGGAGGCCGCCTATGGGCCAGCCGCCGGCGGCGGTGGCTCCATCGGAATCGGCTGGGTTTTCCGTTTCGGAGACTTCGTCGTCGAAGTGATCGCGCTCGAAGCCGGAGGCATGATCGATTTCGAACGCCGCGCCGGAAACGCCGGGGATGCCGTCGATCAGCACGGCGACTTCGTGCAGGCCTGTTTCCAGGGAGGGGTATTCGTCCAGTCTGCTGACGGTCGCGAGGATACGGCCAAGCAGCCGTGACGAGGCGGTGTCGCGGGATACGGTCAGGGGAGCCATCAGAGCCGACGTGCCGCCTGAGCGGGCGAACCGCAACACCGCGTCATGATTGAAGACAGAACCATGATCCTGGACGTCAATGTCATTCGACAAGCTGCTCTCTCCTAAACGTCGCCCTGACAGAAGGACGATCGCCTCACACCCGATAGATTATCAGCAATTTTCTATTACCGCAGTCTTAACTTTGCCCCATAGTTTTGGATGAAATACTGATATCAGTGCAAGCGATATTATGGGTGACACGAAAGACGCTCGGGATGTATTTAAAAATCAGAAGATTATCGTTCGACTTTCGTACTAAAGATCGATTGAAACATGGGCGGAAAGGTCTGTTTTGACAGTGCCGAACCCGATTGCCGTCTGTTGAATGCGCGGACCGAAAGAAGTGATGAGGGTGAATCGCCATGGATGTTCCTCTGGAACTCGCCTTCCATAACCTGGAAGCCTCCGAAGCCGTCGAAGCGCGGGTGCGTGAACGCGTCGCCAAACTGGAGAAAATGTTTCCAAGGCTGGTGGCGTGCCGGGTCGTGGTCGAGGCACCGCATAAGCAGCATCAGAAAGGCAATGTTTTCCGTGTCCGGATCGAGATGTCGGTGCCGGGGGACGATCTGGTGGTCAGCAAGGAGCCCAACCACGCGCATGAACGCTTTGCCGATCCCGATGTCTATGCGGTGCTGAAGGACGCATTCGAAACCGCCGAACGGATGCTGAGAGACTATAAGGACAAGTAAGCGCCGCGCTGGCTTGTCGTCGCCGGCACGCGAATGGATCGACAAGCATCCGGCTGGGGAAGAGCGTTCATGCTCTCCCGGCCGGAATTACGTTTTGGATGACAATTTGGATGGCGACCGGTTCCCCGAGGGGTCAGTCGGCCGATGCCTGTTCGCTGGAACCGGGAAGTTCGGCGACCTCGATCCGGACGCGGGCGGTGCCGTCGTCGGTCATGTCGAGCTTTCGGGCGGCGGCGCGGGACAGGTCGATGACCCTCTTGCCGGAATAGGGGCCTCGGTCGTTGATCTCCACCTTGACGGCCTTGCCATTGTCCAGGTTGGTCACCTTGACCACGGTGTCGAGCGGAAGCGATCGATGGGCGGCGGTCAGCTTGTTCTGGTCGAAGCGCTTGCCGCTGGCGGTCTTCTTGCCGTTGAAGCCGGGACCGTACCAGGATGCGGTGCCGACCTGCCGGAAATCCTTCTTGCCGGATTTGGCTTTTGCGGTCTTGGCGGATTTAGCCTTGGGGCTGGCGTCGCTGGACTTGGTATCGGAAGACGCGGCGAAGGCCGGCTGAGTATCGATAAAGGTAATCGGAAGAGAAAGGGCTGCCGTCAGGAGGGTGGTCGCCAGAGCTTTTTTGAATGTCATCAGTCTAACCGAACGTTGTTGTCCCTAAGGAACCAACACGCCGGCCGGTGATTTTGTTCCAATTATGGAAAGTGAGGAACATTGCCGCAATTTGGATGTTTTGTGTCCATCATATCCTGCTTGCGGAGCGAATAATGCCTAACATCTTCGTCATCATCGGTGTCATCGTCGTGATCATCGCCATCCTGTCTTTCCTGGGACTGCGCTGAGGCCTGGGACTGTGCCGACCTGAAACCGAGATGAACTGCCCGTCACCGGTCATTGACACTACCCCGTTCGATCGATAGCGTCCGGCGACCATTCTCCGGAACCTGTATGGACCGAACGGGGGCCTGAAGTCTCATGAAAGCATTCTGGCTGGCTTTGGCGCTGCTTTCCTGGACGATCGCTCCGGCGCTATGCGAGTCGCTGCGCATCGGCACGGAAGGCAATTACCCGCCTTTCTCTTTCCTGAATGCGGATGGCCGGCTGACCGGGTTCGAGGTGGACCTCGGCAACCGGCTCTGCGATATCATCGACGCTTCCTGCGAGTGGGAAACGATGAAGTTCGGCGATCTGGTCCCGGCCCTTCTCGAGGGCCGGATCGACGCCATCATGGCCAGCGTCGCGATCACGCCGGAACGGCGCAAGCATCTCGCCTTTTCGACAAGATACTATTCGACCCCGATCCGGTTCATCGCCGAGCGCAACCGGACCCTGACGATCAACCCGGCGCAGCTGGCCGGCCTGCGGATCGGGGCTGGGAAGGGAACGATCCACGCGGATTACATCGCCCGTACCCTGAGCGCCGCCGTCGAGCCGACGCTTTACGCCGACCAGAGCGAAATGCTGTCGGCCCTGATATCCGGCAAGCTGGACCTCGTGCTCGGCGACGGCCTGGCGTTATGGAACTTCCTCAATACGCCGCAAGGCGCCGCTTTCAACTGGGTCGGCAACCCGATCTATGCGGATGAAGGGATCGGTCTGGCCCTGCGGCCGGCCGACGACGACCTGCGCCTGCGGTTCGACGGCGCTATCGACAAGGTTCTGAAGAACGGGACCTATCTTCGGGTCAATGCGCGCTACTTCCCGTTCAACATCTACTGAATCGACAACAAGCCTCACGGGGCGGCTGCGATCCGGGCTATGGCGGTCCGCAGGTCGGCCGGTTCAAAGGGCTTCTCGACCACGGGCGCTCCGGTTTCCTCAAGGAAATCCCGGACGCCGCTGCCGAGCGTATCGCCGGTGACGAAGAAGATCCTGGCGAGCATGTCCGGATGGCGCGCCGCCAGTTCCCGGTACAGTCCGGGGCCGTCGAGTTCGGGCATCCGCAGGTCGCTGATGATCAGGTCGAACGGCTGGCCGGCCAGTCGCTCCAGCGCTTCCGCGCCGTTCTCCGCGATGTCGATGGCGTGTCCGTCCGGCTCCAGCATTTCGGCCAGGGTCAGGGCGATCTCGGGATCGTCATCGACGATCAGCAGCCTCAACGGTGCCGGCCGTGCCGGCGTTTCCGGTTGGTTCGGCGGTTCCGGCGGGACGGACGGGGTGGAGGCGGCGCGGACCGGCAGTTCCGTGGCGAAGGTGGCGCCGCCGCCCGGCGTCTCATTCAGCGTGATCGTACCGCCATGGCCGGAAACGATGTTGTGGACCAGCGACAACCCGACACCGGTGCCGAGGCCCGCCTGCTTGGTCGTGAAGAACGGATCGAAGATGCGGCTCCGGATGTCGGGCGGCACGCCGGGACCGTTGTCCGAGACCGTCAGGCGGACCGATCCTGTATCCCGGTCGAAGCGGGTGGCCACGGCTATCCGGCGCGGCGGTGCCGATGACTGGAGCGCGTGCTGGGCGTTGATCACGAGGTTGGTGACGACCTGGTTCAACTGGTCCGGGTCGGCCCATAGATGCGGCGAACCGTCCGCCAGATCCAGCGTCAGGTCGATCTCGTCGGTCCTGAGCGCGTAGCTTACCAGTTCTATGGCCGACCGCACCGTTTCGTTCAGGTCCACGTCCCGCCGTTCCGGCGGGCGGCGGCGCGCCAGCGACAGGAAGGTCTTGACGATACGGGCGCAACGGTCGGCGGCGAGCTGGATCTTATGGGCGCGCTGGGCCGTCTTTTCGTCCGGCGCCGTGTCCTGCATCAGCACCGACTGGCCGACTACGACCGAAAGCGGGTTGTTGAGCTCGTGCGCCACGCCGGCGAGCAGGGACCCCATGGCGGCCAGCTTCTCCGACTGGGCCAGAGCTTCCCGCTGGCGGGCGATCTCCGCCTCCGCGCGCTTCTTGTCGGTCAGGTCGTGGATGCCGGTGATGGCCGCCATGCGGCCTTCCAGCTCGATCGCCTGCGCGGAGATCGCCGCCGGGAAGGTGCTGCCGTCCTGCCGGCGCAGCGACACTTCCATCAGGTCGATGGAGCCGTGCTCCATCAGCAGCTTGCGGGCATGGGTGTGCCTGTCCTCGTCCGCCCAGAAGTCCCTGCCCTTGATGTGCTCCCCCTTGACGTCCTCGCCCCGCATGTGGCCGAAGCCGAAGATCTCGTAGCTGCGCGGGCTGGCGTAGAACAGGCTGCCGTCGTCCAGCCATGTGATGACGAACGGGACCGGGTGGGCTTCCAGGATGCCTCGAAACCGGGCTTCGCTCGCCTTTGCCTCGCGCTCCGCCTGTTTAAGCCGGGTGATGTCGCTGTAGGTCGCGACCATGCCGCCGCCTTCCATGGGCCGGCGGAGCATCTCGATCACGCGGCCGTCGGAGCGGATCTCCTCCAGCCGGATGTCGGGGGTGGCCCGTACGAGATCGAGGGCGGCGGCGACCTGGGCCTCGCTGGGCCGCTGTTCTCCCGGCCCGGTCCTCGTGCGGAGAAGGGTGGCGAGCGGCGTGCCGGGCTGCCCCAGTTCCGCCGGATAGCCGTACATCGCAAGGAAACGGTTGTTGACCAGCCGCATCCTGAGATCGGCGTCCATGACGGTGACGCCCTGCGCCACCGTGTCCAGCACGGTTTCCAGGAAGCGGGTCTTCTCGGCAAGGTTGCTCTCGCTCGCCCGCAACGCCGCTTCCGCCTGCCTGCGCTCGGTGATGTCGCGGACGAAGGCCGTGAAGACGGTCTGGCCGCCCGCCTGGACCTCGCTGACCGCCAGTTCCACCGGAAAGACGCCGCCGTCGGCGCGCATCGCCTCCAACTCCACCCGACGGCCGAGCAGTTGATGGCCGCGGCTGCCGAAGACGTGGCGCAGGCCGTCGGCATGACGGCCGCGCAGATGGCGGGGAATGATGAGATCGACCAGCGCCTTGCCCAGAACGGCGTCGCGCGCCAATCCGAAGGTCTGTTCCGCCGCCGGGTTGAACTCGATGATCCGGCCTTCGGAATCGCTGGTGATGATGCAGTCGAGCGAGGAAGCGATGACGGCGGCCTTGAGCGACTCGGATGCGCGCAGGCCGTCTTCCGCCCGCTTCCTTTCCGTGATGTCGGCGGTCGAGCCGGCGACCCGCAGCACCCGGTTGGTCGCGGCGTCGCGCACTGCGGCTCCGGTGGTCGAAACCCAGCGGAGATGGCCGTCCGTGGACAGGACGCGGTATTCCAGCGAGACGGTGATCGACCGGCTCTTCAGGAATGCACGGTAGGCGCGGCGCACCCGCTCCAGGTCGGCGGGATGGACCCGCAGCATCCAGTTGCCGGTATCCGCCGCCAGTTCGGCGGCGGTGCCGCCGACCAGTTCGGCCATGCGGCGCGAATAGTAGGCCGTGTCGTTGACCAGATCCCAGTCGTACAACCCGGCGCTGGCGCCCTGGGCCGCGAGCGCGAAGCGTTCGTTGCTGAGCCGGAGTGCGCGTTCCTTTTCTTCCTGCCGCGCCTTGAACTGTCCGGCGATCCCGATGGCGAAGATGACGGAGGAAACCGCCGCCCCGACATGGAAAAGATTGTGGGTCAGCGCATTGCCGGGAACCACGTTGAGCGTCAGTAGGCTGAGCGCCATCCCGCCGGCCAGCAAGGCGCAGAAGGCGGCGGTGAAGACCACGGCCCCGTCGAGCCTTGCCCGGATCGCGTTGGCGCTGGCGTGAAGAAAGACCCCGACGACGGCGATGACGAGCCAGGGCAGGGCCAGGTTGACCATCCGGCGGTCGATGAAACCCAGCGGAATCAGGATCGCCAGCACCGCCACCAGTCCCCATAGCGCCTTGCCGTAGCGGGGCATCAGGCGGTCGATCCGCACGAAGCTCCGGGAGAACAGCAGCCCCGTGATCAGCGCCAGCAGGATGGAGATCTGGACCAGGACGCCGGCCATCCACGGCATCCCGCTCCACAGGTATTCGCTCAGGAAACCGGATGTGGACGAGATGTAGACCGTGATCATCAACTGCATCAGGATCAGGAAGATCTGGCTGCGTTCCCTCATCACGCGCCAGATGAAGAACAGGTAGATGCAGACGGTTATCAGGATGCCGAACAGTGCCCCGAACAGGAGCTGTTCGGACCGGTCGGAGACGTAGAGCGAGGCGACGGACTGGACGACCAGCGGCAGCCGCAGCGTATCGCGGTTCTCCAGCCTGATATACAGGGTCGGCTGCTCGGCCGGCTGGAGAGCCAGTGGAAACACCGGATAGCGGTGCGGGAAGATGAAATAGCTGGTCGGCGACAGCATGCCGCTGTTCAGCTCGGTCCAGCCGCCGTCGGGGCGCGGCACATAGACGGAAATCCTGTCCACCAGCGCCTGACGATAGACCAGGAACCATTCGCGCTCCACCGACAGGATGCTGTTGAGCGTGATCCTGCCCCAGATCACCGACCGGGTGATCCCGAAGCCCGGCTCGTCCTGGGTGGAGGGCGTGAAGTTCCGCGAGAACTCCGGGGTGGCTACCTGATCTATGGTCAGCCGCCCGGTTTCGTCCGCGAATATTTCAAGATCGGGACCGAGCGCATGGACCGCCGTTTCGTCGACCAGCATGACGGTCTTGCCGGCATTCTGCGCAAGCGACGGCCCAAGGCATGCCAGAAGCAGGCAGACGGCCGTCAGCAACAGCGTCACTACCCTTGTAACGGCAGGCCCTCTTGTAATAGCAGGCCCGGTCGAGCAAGTCGCCTGATGGTGCATGGCTCTCCAGAGGGGCGATCAGGGAGCGAGAATGATCCATCCGAGGTATTCGGCCAAGCGTCATGTTCCGGCGCGACATATTGAACCGGAGAATAACCCGTCAGAACTTCATCTTCAGGGCCGCCCGCACGGTGTGGATGTTGCTCTGGGTGCTTGAGTGATCGATGGTCAGGATGCCGCCGTCGCGGTGCAGGGCGGTCAGGCCGAAGCGGATGCTGGTCACGGTAGGCTGGACGGCGCTGTCGGCCAATTCCTGGACGTGCTCGATCCCGGCGCGCGGCAGCAGCGTGCCCCACAGGTAGTCGATCCGATAGCTGGCCTGGACGCCGACCGTGCCGGTCGCCATCACGCCCAGCGCATGGGACGCATCGGCGCTGGCGGAGGCATAGTTGAAGCGCGTCAGGGCCGCGAGCAGCAGGCTGTCGCCGAACCTCGCTTCCTGCCGCATCCCGATGCCGCCGAACAGCAGGCTGCCCTTGTCGGCGCCGCCTTCCGCCCCATGTGCTGCGGAGAACGACAGGTCGCCGGTGCCGGCGACCGCGTCGAAGGTCAGGCCGGGGTTGAGCATATGCGCGCCGTAGACCGCGAGGCTGCGTCCGGACAGCTTCTCGGCGGTGGCGATATAGCCGCCGGCGACGCCGATGGAGCTGTGCTGGCCGACCTGCATGTCGGCCCCGGCCGTCAGGCCCGGCGTTTCCAGGTAGGTCTCGCCGTTCTGGTGGCGTCCGGCTTTCTGGGCCAGTCTGGCGCTGCCGCTGAAGAAACTGCCGACCGGGCCGGTACGTTCCTCCTTCAGCATCGACGGCATGAAGCGCGAGAAGGCGCGCAGCGGCACCTGCTTCTCGTCAAGCTCCAGCCTGAGCCGTTCGGTGCGGATGCCGCCGTTGGGTGCTCCGCCGGCATGGGAGGCGTGAAGGTCGTTCAGCCGGGCGATCACCGCCCTGGTCTGCTGCCCGGCCGCGGCGACCGCGCTGTTGATGTCGACCACGGGCTCGGCTCGGGATGAAGCCGTGCAGCCCAGTGCGAATGCTGCTGCCGTCAGCCGCGCTGGTATAGATGAAACCCACCGAGGCATCCCGGCCCCCTCCTGTCCTCCGTAACTGGAAGGACAGGGTCGTCGGGCCGGGTTTTGATATGGTTAATGAGATGCTGATAAAATGCCTTCGGACTTTGAAACGCCGCCGCGAGCCACCAGGAGAGCGGCCACCGACGGAATTGCGGTCATCACGAGCAGGCCTGCCCACTGCAATGCCTCCGTATTCGCGAGGCCTTCGCGAATCACTATCCCGGCGGCGCCGAGCGGCAGCAGCACCGCGAAAGCCATGGCGGCTGGCGCCACCTTGGCCAGTCCGGACAGGGATCGCGGCCGGTCCAAGGCGGCCGGCGCCATCGTCGGGCCGCCAGGATTGCCGGTCAGCGCGCCATACACCGTGAACGCGCTCCAGCCTCCGCCCTGCAACACCATCCGGATCAGCCCCAGCGCCGGCAGGGCAAGTCCCGGCACCAGATAATCGGGGACCGGGAAATCGCGGTAGCGCCCGTCGAACACCAGCAGCACGGTCGCGGCGACGGCGACGGCGGCCATCAGGATCGCGGCGGCGTCGCCAAGGTTGGCAAGCCGGCCGAAGCTTTTGCGGGACGGGTCGGTCAGCAGCCGTGCCGCCGATTCGAGGATGGCCGCCGCCAGTAACGCTTGCAGCGCGAACAGCAGGGCGGCGCGGATCGTCTCGAACGTGTAATACGTCTCGGTCCAGGCGACATGGGCCGCCAGCACCAGGGCGCTCGCCATGCCCTGGGCCAGCACGGCCAGCAGGATCGCGCGGCCGGGCCGCAGCCTGGAGACAAGTCCGGGAGTCGTTGCGGCGGCCGCCAGGACGGCCAGGACGGCCAGCCCGCTCGACAGCGCGAAGTGGCGGACCCAGTAGGGGTTCTCGACCACCGGCCCGGCCAGCGAGAACTTGCGTTCCCGGTCGGTCGAGAACAAACCCCAGTTGGCGCCGACGGTGCCCTCGTTCGCCGATTTCCAGCCCTGGTCGAACGCTTCGACGATGTTGTACTGGAAGCCCTCGCGCTCGGCCATGCGGACGAACTGGTTGATGAAGCGCGCCTTGTTGACCAGACCGGTTTCCGCCGGCCCGCGAGTCCGTCCGGCGGTCGGCCAGCCGACTTCGCCGACCAGGATCGGCTTGCCGGGAAAGCGCTCGTGGATCGTCTTGTAGGCTTCCAGAATGCGCTCTTCGGCATCCTCGACGCTGGTCGGGATGTCTTCCCAGTAGGGCAGCAGGTGGATCGTGATGAAATCGACCTCATCCGCCACCTGCGGATACTTCAGCCACCATTCCCAGACATCGGCGTAGGTCACCGGCTGCTTCACGTGCGCCTTGACGTACCGGATATATTCGATGAGTTGATCGACCGTGCGGTCGTTGCGCAGCAGCACCTCGTTGCCGACGATCACCTTGTCGATCACGTCGGGATACTTGTTGGCGAGGCGGATCTGCGCCAGGACCTCTTCCTCGTTCAGGATCGGCTTGCTGCCGATCCACGCGCCCTGCATCACCTTGATGCCGTATTTCCGGGCGAGTTCCGGGACATGCTCCAGCCCTTCGCGGCTGGTGTATGTGCGCACAGACATGACCTCGTCCTTCAGCAGCTTCAGATCCTCTTCGATCTGGGCCTTTGTCGGATAGACCATCGTCAGCGGACTCTG
>DASQKT010000369.1:0-7605 GCA_035630415.1 Skermanella sp. | reverse complement strand
CGGGCGGCGCTGATGGTCTGGTCGCTGGCCTGCGGCACGCGGGCGGCCCCAGGTCTCGTGGCGCTGGCGCTGGAAGCGCGCGGGAACCGGGGGCTGGCGGCGGACCGCTGGCGCGCCACCCTGCGCGGGCGTATCGAAGGTTTTCGCAGCTGGCGGAGCCGGCGGAACGTCGGCGGCCAGCCGGTCGCGGTCGGTTCCTGATGTCGGGGATCAGCCGCCGGACTGTCCTCAGGATCGGCGGCGGCCTCGCCTGTCTCGGCCCGGTCGTGTCCTTTGCGTCGCAACTGGAGCCTGAAAAGCGCCTGCGCATCGGTACGGCCTGGCCGCTGCACGGCAACCTGCTCGGCCTGTCGAGCCGGCGGCTGGCCCAGCGGATCAGGTGGCGGACGGGAGGAGCGCTCGGCATCGAACTGACGGATACCAGCGCCGCCCCCCTGCCGCCGCTGGACGACATCGGTTCGGCGCCGCTGGACGGGTGGCATGCGTCGGCCCACCTGTGGCCGGAAGCACCCCCAGTCTGGCCGCTGTTCGGCACGCATATGTTCGGCATGACGCCCCGTGAACTGCGGGTCTGGCGCAATACGCCTCCGGGCATGAACCTGCGCGGCGAATTTGCCCGGCAGGCCGGGCTGGCCGCATGGTTCACCGGCGATATCGGAGCCGGCGGCGTGCTGGTGGCCGACGGCGTCTGGTCGGCCTCGGGCCGGATGGCCTGCGCTCCGGGATCGGCGCCACTCTGGGAAAGCGTCGGGTTCGACGTGGTGACGACGGAACCGGTTCTTGGCTTCAACGCGCTGACCGGCGGCAAGGCGATAGCCGCCGAGGTACCGCCGCTGCTGGCGGGACCCGTGCGGCGTCTGGCGAACGCCGGTCTGGGCTACGCCCGCTTCGGCGGCTTCACGCCCGGTCTGGCGACCGAACTGCTCGTCAAGGCGGATGTCCTGGCGGGCCTGCCGGCTTCCCAGGCCGCTGTTATCGTTGAAGCCTGTGCGGAGGAAGCGGAGGTCTTGACGGTGGAAGCCGTCCAGGAGGAAGCGCTGTGGATGGATGCCCTCGCCCAGGCCGATCTGCTGGTGGACGTGCCGGCGGAAGCCGTCCATGAAGCCGAAAAGGCGGCGAGCGACGCTGTGCGGAACATGGCGATCGATGGGCCATCCGGGATCGTCGTCGATGCTTACCGCAAGATGCGGCGGGACCTTGGGGTCACGGCCGCAAGCCATGTAAGCCGAAACATATAATTAGACTAAAAATTTATAGGTGTAGCGCCTTAGCGTCACTTATCGGCGCCAGTCAGTTCCCGTACTTTCATCTGAAACCGCAATGCTCCGGTGTGAACAGTGAAACCTCTGAGATTAAACTCCGTCATCAAGGAAAAGCGGCTCCAGCGAACGCTGGGGCGCTTCAGCTCCGTCAGGCGGCTCCACGGGCTGGTATCGACCCTTCATCAGATCGCCTCGTCCGATCAGGACCATCTCGACCCCAAGGATCAGGCGTCTTCGATATTCGGCACCCTGGATGTCGAGAAGATGGCCCGGCAGATCAAGACGGACGGGCTCGCCCTTGGATTGAAGCTGCCGGAAGCCCTGCGCGAGGGCATGGCCCGGTTCGGCACCCGCGCACCCGTCAAGCCCTGGGGCGCCAAGGAGGGCCTTCCGCTGGAAACCGTCGTGGACGGCAGGCTGCCGACTGGGGAACCGGTGGCGGTCGCTGAGTCGGCCGGCATAGACAGCTGCCCGGAAGTGACCCGCGTCACCCGCGATCCCAAGATGCTGCTGCTGGCCAAGCGGGTGCTCGGCTATAACCCGCGCAACATCGAGGTTTCGCTGCGCTGGTCGTTCCCGACCGGCATGTCGCTGACCGAACACTGCAACATCGATCTGGCGAGCCGCTGGCACTACGACGTGATCGGCAAGAACTCGATGTCGCTGTTCTTCTACATCCTCAAGGGCGACAGCGACCTTGACGGCGCGCATGCGACGATCCTCAAGTCGCACCGCAAGAAGAAGATCTCGATGCTGTTCCGGCCCAGCACGACGATCAGCGAGGCCGAACTGATCAGCTATTACGGTCCGGGTCAGGTCGTCATCGCCACCGGCGAACCAGGCGACGGCTTCGCCGAAGACCCCAACACCTTCCACCGCGCCATGCAGCCGGTCTCCAGCCCGCGTCTGGTGCTGCTGGTGCGGTATACGTGAGGGGGGGTCCCCTTACGCCGCCTCGCGCCCCCTGCTGTTTACCCCACCCTATAACCGTCATACCAAGACTTGATCTTGGTATCTCCCGGCGTCGGCGTTCAATAAAGCTTCAACGAAAAGTTTGACGACATCCGCTCCGTTGATCCCAGGAGATGCCAAGATCAAGTCTTGGCATGACGAAAACTTGTCAGTTTTCTTTCCCTTCCGTCATCTTCCATCTTCTCTCGCCATCTTCCTTTCCCTCCCCTCCCGTCATACCCGGACTTGATCCGGGTACCTCCTGGCGAAGACGGACGTGAGGACTTCATCCTGAAGTCCGGATGTCACCCGCTCAGCTCCCGAAAGGAGGTACCCGGATCAAGTCCGGGTATGACGAAAAAAAGCGGACGAAAAAGGGGAGGAAGGCGAGGTGAAAGCGGCTGGAAGCCGCTTCTACGCCGTACCCCACCCCCCGAAAACGAAAAGGGCCGCAGCGTTCCGGCTGCGGCCCTTCGACGTAAGCAAAAGCCAACCCCCCGTTCAGAACACCCCCAGCATCGCCGTGTGCTTGAGGACTTCCTCGCCGCCGCGCCAGATCATGTCGAGCGCCACGTAGGTGATGATCAGAAGGCCGATCCAGCCGATCCAGCGGTGCTTGTGCAGCAGGTGGGCGACCATGTTGGCGGCGACGCCCATCAGGACGACCGACAGCAGCAGGCCGATGATCAGGATGTTCGGATGGTCCTTGGCGGCGCCAGCCACCGCCAGCACGTTGTCGAGCGACATCGACACGTCGGCGACCAGGATCTGCCAGACCGCGGCGCCGAAGGTCTTGGTCTGCCCCGGATTTGCCTGAGCCTGGGCGATGGCCTCGTCGGGCGCCACCTCGTCCTGGCCGTGGGACCGCAGTTCGCGGTACATCTTCCAGCACACCCACAGCAGCAGGACGCCGCCGGCCAGTGTCAGGCCGATGATGGCGAGCAACTGGGTCGTGATCAGCGCGAAGAAGATGCGCAACACGATGGCAGCGCCGATACCCCAGAAAATGACCCTGCGGCGCTGTTCCACCGGAACTCCGGCGGCGGCCATGCCCACCACGATGGCGTTGTCCCCCGCCAGCACCAGGTCGATCGCGATGACCTGACCCAGTGCTATGAGCTGTGGCCATAAATCGAAGTTTTCCATTGTCCCCGTATGTCCCCATGTCCTGGATCGCGGCGCATGTTCATCAATGACATGCGCCGCCGATAGTTCAAATTTGCGCTTGAGCGTCTTGTTCCCGACGATTTTGCCGGGCCTTTAATACCACCGGCACCAGAACAAGCAATGCGGCCGTGATCAGGAGACCCAGGGAAAGCGGATGGGTGAAGAACACCATCGGGTCGCCCTGGCTGATCGCCAATGCCCGGCGGAATTGCTGTTCCGCCAGCGGCCCGAGGATCAGCCCGACCACGCAGGGCGCCACGGGAACGTCGAGAACGCGCATGCCGAAGCCCAGCAGGCCGATGATCCAGAGGATCACGAGATCGACGACGTTGTTGTTCAGCGTATAGGCGCCGAGCGTGGCGAACACCAGGATACCCGCATAGAGCCATGGGCGCGGGATGACCAGCAGCTTCACCCAGAGTCCGACCAGCGGCAGGTTGAGCAGCAGCAGCAGGGCATTGCCGATATAGAGGCTGGCAATCATGCCCCAGACGAGATCGGGATTGTTGTCGAACAGCAGCGGGCCGGGTTGCAGGCCGTATTGCTGGAAAGCGGCCAGCATGATCGCGGCGGTCGCGGAGGTCGGCAGACCCAGCGACAGCAGCGGAGCCAGTGTGCCGGCGGCGGATGCGTTGTTGGCGGCCTCGGGACCGGCGACGGCCTCGATGGCGCCATTGCCGAATTCTTCCGGATGCTTGCTCAGCCGCTTTTCGACCAGATACGACAGGAAGGTCGGGATCTCGCTGCCGCCGGCCGGAAGTGCTCCGATCGGGAAGCCCAAAGCCGTCCCGCGCAGCCACGGCTTCCACGACCGCTTCCAGTCTTCCTTGCCCATCCACTTCGAACCCTTGAGGGCGTAGATCTCTTCCTTCTCGAAGCGGTAGCGGGCGGCGTTGTAAAGCGTCTCGCCGATCGCAAACAGCCCGACCGCGACGATGACGGTGTCGATGCCGTCCAGCAATTCGAGAATGCCGAAGGTCAGGCGTGCCTGACCCGTCTGAAGGTCGATGCCGACCAAGCCCAGCGCCAGTCCGAAGAACAGGCTGGCGAGGCCGCGCGACAGCGAGGCTCCAAGCACGGCCGTCACCGTGGTCAGGGCCAGCACCATCAGCGCGAAGTACTCCGCCGGGCCGAACAGCAGGGCCAGCTTGACCATCAGCGGAGCGACGAACGTCAGGGCCAGCGTCGCGATGGTACCCGCGATGAAGGACCCGATGGCGGCGGTGGCGAGCGCCTGCGCGCCCCTGCCCTGCTGCGCCATGGCGTGACCGTCGATGGCGGTGACGATGCTGCCGGACTCGCCCGGCGTGTTCAGCAGGATCGCCGTGGTCGAACCGCCATACATCGCACCGTAATAGATGCCGGCGAACATGATGAAGGCCGAGACCGGCTCCAACCCGTAGGTCACCGGCAGCAGCAGCGCCAGGGTCAGCGCCGGACCGATGCCGGGGAGCACGCCGATCGCCGTTCCGATCGTCACGCCAAGGGCCGACCACATCAGGTTGTAGGGTGTCATCGCGACGGCGAAGCCACTGGAGAGAGCGACTAGAGTTTCCATGTATCTGGTACCTTTCCGGCTGGCCGGCTGAGATAACTGGCGCGTTTCTGGGCGGCGAGTTCCTGGGCGCCGCGATCGTTACTCGGCCGCATCGTCAGGCCCGGCCATCAACTCCTCGAAGACGGAGCCGACCGGCAGATTGAGGTCGAGACCATAGTTGAAGAGACCGAAGGACGCCGCGGTCAGCGCCAGCCCGAGGATCGCGTCCTTGACGATCTTCCGGCTGCCGAAAGCGCGGGCCACCACCATGAACAGGATGGTGCTGGCCGGTATCCAGCCCAGCGTTTCCAGCAGAAGCATCTGGATGATCAGCCCGACCGCCACCAGCACGACGGCGATGCCGTCTAGCTCCAGCCCCTGCGCATGGGCGATATGGCCGGTCAGGGCTTCGCGCAGCAGGGCCAGGCCGACCAGGATCAGGCCGGCGGAGATCAGGTAGGGGAACAGGGCCGGCCCGACCACGGCATTGGCCGCTCCGGGGGCTTGCGAGGTCTCGAAGGCGATGAAGGCTCCCAAGGCAAGCACGGCGGCGCCCAATCCCGCTTCGCCGATCTTAAGGCTGCGTCCGGTTGTCATCTGTCGTTCTCCCGGTCTCTTCAGGGGCGGTCTTCAGGGGGCGGTCTTCAGGGGGCGAAGTTCAGCGATGGAGCGCGATTACTTCAGCAGGCCCAGTTCGTCGAGCACCGACTTGATGCGCGTCTGCTCGTCCTGGAGGAAGCCGGCGAAGTCCTTGGCGGGCAGGTAGCTGTCGACCCAGCCGCGCTCGGCCGCGATGGCCTGCCATTGCGGGCTCTGGACCATCTTGCCCATGGCGCCGTCCAGCGCCTTCAGGTCGGCCTGCTTGACGTCGCCCGACGCCACCACCGCGCGCCAGTTGACCAGTTCGACATCGACGCCCTGTTCCTTCAGCGTCGGGACGTCGATCCCCGGCAAGCGCTCCGGCGAGGAAATGGCGAGCGCCCGCAGCTTGCCTTCCTTGAGCTGGGCCGCGAACTCGTTGTAGCCGCCGGTGACGACGGTGATGTGGCCGCCCATCACGGCGGCGAGCATCTCCCCGCCGGCGCCGGCGGCGATGTAGTTCATCTTGCTGACGTCCCCGCCGACCGCCTTGACGATCAGGGCGTAGAGGATGTGGTCCGGGCTGCCGACGGCGAAACCGCCCCACGACACCGATCCGGGGTCCGCCTTGAACTTGGCGACAAGGTCGTCCATCGTCTTCAACGGCGATTCCGCCGAGACGATGATCGGCTGGTACTCGCCGGTCAGGCGGGCCAGCGGCGTCGCCTGCTCCAGGCTGACCGGCGACTTGTTGATCAGGGTGGCGCCGATCATGCCGAGGCCGGTGATCATCAGGCCGTTGCCGCGCTTCTTGCCGGTCACGAACTGGCTGAGCCCGATGGTGCCTCCAGCACCTGGAACGTTCACCACCTGGACGCCGGTTGCCAGACCGAGTTCCTGCATGACCTGCTGCATGGCCCGCGCGTGCTGGTCATAGCCGCCGCCGGGATTGGCCGGCGCCATGATCTCGACGCTCTTCAACTGGGCCAGGGCCGGCGAAGCCGTCAATGCCGCCGCCGATGTCATGGCGATTGCAGCCAGAGCCGCCGCCGCCGCGAACCGGCGGGGCATTTCGAGGGACTTTGCCCACATGATTGTCTTCCTCCCTGAGGGGGAGCTGCCGTGAAGCAGCCCCCATCTTGTTCTTCTGTATACCTCGATATTCAGCTTACTTCACGAGACCGAGTTCCGTCAGCGTGGTTTCGATCTGGCCGCGCTCTTCCTTCAGGAAACCGGCGAACTGGTCGGCCGGCTGGTACTGGTCGATCCAGCCGCGCTGGGTCAGGATTTCCTGCCACTCGGCGCTTTTCACCATCTTGCCGATCATCTCGTCGAGCTGCTTCTTCTCGGACGCCTTGATGCCGCTCTGGGCGAAGATCCCGCGCCAGTTGACGAATTCCAGATCGACGCCCTGTTCCTTCAAGGTCGGGGTCTCGACTCCGGGCAGACGCTCCGGCGACGAGACGGCGAGGGCACGCAGCTTGCCGGTCTGGATCTGCGGCGCGAACTCGTTGTAGCCGCCCATCGCCAGCGTGATATGGCCGCCGAGGATCGACGACATCAGCTCGCCGCCGCCGGCTGTCGCGACGTAGTTGATCTTCGAAGGCTCGATCTTGAGCTGCTTGGCGATCAGCCCTGCGAGGATCTGGTCGCTGCCGCCGGCCGAACCGCCGCCCCATGACACGGAGCCGGGATCTGCCTTGAACTTCTCGACGAGCTGTTCGAACGAGGTCAGCGGGCTGTCGGTCGGGACGACGATCGCCGTGTACTCGCCGGTCAGGCGGGCCAGCGGGGTCACCTGATCCAGGGTCACGGGCGACTTGTTGGTGACGATGGCGCCGACCATGATCTGGCCGCCGACCAGCATGGACGGCGAGCGCTTCTTGGCGGTGACGAACTGGGCGAGGCCGATGGTGCCGCCGGCGCCGGGAATGTTCGCGACCTGGATGCCGCTGGCGAGATCGAGCTTCTGAAGGACCTGCTGCACGGCGCGGGCGTGCTGGTCCCAGCCGCCGCCGGGGCTGGCCGGAGCGATCAGTTCCAGGCCCTTGACCTGGGCGGGGGCCGGCAGTGCCGTCATCGTGCCCGTGGCAAGCGCCACGGCGGCGA
>DASQKT010000368.1:0-2209 GCA_035630415.1 Skermanella sp. | reverse complement strand
TTTTCCAGGTCGATCGAGACGATGGCGTTGGCGCCACGCTCCGCATCGTCCATCAGAAGATCGACCTGTTCCTGCGGCAGGACGATCGGCAGGATGCCGTTCTTGAAGCAGTTATTATAGAAGATGTCGGCGAAGCTGGGGGCGATGACGCACTTGATGCCGAAATCGGCCAGCGCCCAGGGCGCGTGCTCGCGGCTCGACCCGCAGCCGAAGTTATCTCCAGCCACCAGGATCTTCGCCTGCCGGTAGGCCGGCTGGTTCAGCACGAAGTCGGGCTTCTCCTGCCCGTCCGGCGTGTAGCGCATCTCGTCGAACAGATGCTTGCCCAAGCCCGTGCGCTTGATCGTCTTCAGGAACTGCTTAGGGATCAGCATGTCGGTGTCGACGTTGATGATCGGCAGCGGGGCGGCGACCCCGGTCAGGGTGGTGAACTTTTCCATTTTCCGGGTTCTCCTCAGACCAATTCGCGGATGTCGGTCAGGTGGCCGGTCACCGCAGCGGCGACGGCCATCGCCGGGCTGACCAAGTGGGTCCGCCCGCCACGGCCCTGTCGGCCTTCGAAGTTGCGGTTGGAGGTCGATGCGCAGCGCTCGCCGGGGCTCAGCTTGTCGGCGTTCATCGCAAGGCACATGGAGCAGCCGGGCTCGCGCCAGTCGAAGCCGGCTTCCTTGAAGATCACGTCCAGGCCCTCTTCCTCGGCCTGTTCCTTCACGAGACCGGAACCGGGGACGATCATGGCGTAGACGCCGTCGGCGACCTTGCGGCCCCTGGCGACGGTCGCGGCAGCGCGCAGGTCCTCGATCCGGCCGTTGGTGCAGGAGCCGATGAAGACCTTATCGACCTTGACCTGGTTCAGCGGCGTGCCGGGGGTCAGGCCCATATATTCCAGCGCCCGCTCGACCGCGCGGCGCTTGCCCTGGTCGGCGACCTCGGCCGGGTTGGGAACGATGCCGGTGATCGGCAGCACGTCCTGCGGGCTGGTGCCCCAGGTGACCTGCGGCACGATATCCTCGGCCTTCAGCACGACTTCCTTGTCGTAAAACGCACCCTCGTCGCTCGGCAGCGTCCGCCAGTAGGCGACGGCCTGCTCCCACTTGCCCGCCTTGGGGGCGTAGGGGCGGCCCTTCAGATACTCGAAGGTGGTTTCATCCGGAGCGATCAGGCCGGCGCGGGCGCCCGCCTCGATCGACATGTTGCAGACGGTCATGCGGCCTTCCATCGAAAGGTCGCGGATCGCCTTGCCGGCGTATTCGATGACGTAGCCGGTGCCGCCGGCGGTACCGATCACGCCGATGACCGCCAGGATCACGTCCTTGGCGGTGACGCCGACCGTCAGGTCGCCATCGACCGTGATGCGCATGTTCTTCGCCGGGCGCTGCTGGAGCGTCTGGGTCGCCAGCACGTGTTCGACCTCGGACGTGCCGATGCCGAAGGCCAGCGCGCCGAAGGCGCCGTGGGTCGCGGTATGGCTGTCGCCGCAGACGATGGTCATGCCCGGCTGGGTCAGGCCCTGTTCCGGCCCGATGATGTGGACGATGCCCTGGCGGATGTCGTCCATGGCATAGTAAGGCACGCCGAAGTCGCGCGCGTTCTGCTCCAGCGTCTCGACCTGGATGCGGCTTTCCTCGTCCGCGATGCCCTGGCTGCGGTCGCTGGTCGGCACGTTGTGGTCGGCGACGGCCAGCGTGGCCTCCGGGCGCCGGACCTTGCGGCCGGCAAGCCGCAGCCCTTCGAAGGCTTGAGGACTGGTCACCTCATGCACGAGATGACGGTCGATATAGAGGACGCAGGTGCCGTCCTCCTGGCGGTGGACGACGTGGCTGTCCCAAATCTTGTCGAAGAGCGTGCGCGCTTTGGCCATTGTTTTGATTCTCTGATATCTCGTTCCAGCATGGGACCCGAATTTCCCGGCCCCCGAATTGACGGAATAAACCGGGCTCTCCTTTTGGCGACACCATAGCCCCTGCCCCTCTCCGTCTCAAGGGACTAGACTTTTATGCAATCCAGACCGCGCATTTCGTACCCTCTGATATGCCGGTCCGCCCGTAAAAAGGAAATTTCATGTCCATCGCGATAGCAGACGTTGCCGTTTTCGGAGAAACCCCGTCGGAGGAGTTTACTATCCGGCCCGACGCGGACCGCATTCTCGCGGGGTCGCCGGACCAGACCGCCTGGAACTACTTCACGGACAGGACCGGCCAGTTCTCCA
>DASQKT010000367.1:0-4016 GCA_035630415.1 Skermanella sp. | reverse complement strand
TCATCAGATCGAGCGCCGCGCGGACGGCCCGCTCAGGATCGTTGCCGTGGGAGCGCCGGGCGCCGAATGCAATGATCGCCGTATCCCCGACATGGCGGTACAGATCGCCGCCATACCGTCGTACCGTGGTTTCGACCCGGCCTATCGCCTCCGTCGTCAGCCGGTGCAGTTCCTCCAGGTCCTTATCGGGAACGCACATATCGGGGAGAGCAACGCAGAGGATTGCGGCGGCACGCAACTCCGGTGCGGGTGACCGGGCTTCGGGCGCCGCTGCTTCCGGTTCGCGCCGAAGCCGCTCGGTGAGCGGCATCGATGCCGGCGGCTCCGCGCGGGCGCGGCGGCGCTCGCGGATCTCCCTCAACAGCGTCTCGGTTTCCTGCTCGGGCGAAACGCCCAGCTCGTGTTCCAGGATGGAGCGGCAGGTCTGATACTGTTTAAGAGCGGCGGCGTGCCGCCCCTGCCGGGCATAGAACCTCATGAGGGCGCGGTGGGCCGGTTCGCGCAGCGGGTCGAGGGCGAGCAGCCGCAAGGCATGGCGGATGCCCGCCTCGCAGTCGTTTCCCTCCAACGCGTGATCGAGGAGTTTTCCGAGGGCGGCCAGCGCCAGTTCGCGCAGGTGCTGGCGTTCGGCCTGAAGCCAGTCCTCGAACGTCGGCGCCCTCGGCGGCGTACCGTCGAACAGGTCGCCACGGTAAAGCGCCACGGCTCTGGCCAGCATGGCGGGAGAGCCATCGGACATCGCTTGGCGGAATTCCGACACGTCGGTTACCAGCGCCTCCGTGGGAATTCGCAGGCTGTCGCTTTCGCCGATCGGCACGGGCAGGCACCGCCGCAGGAGGGCCAGTGCCTGCCGCAAGCTGCTGCGTGCCTGGGGGTCGGGACTGTCCTCCCACAGCAGGGCCGCGATCTTCTCCCGTGGATGGCTCTGGCCCGGCCGCAGGGCAAGATACGTCAGCAAAGCCATCGGCTTTCTGGCGGTCAGCGGAATCGGCGATCCGGCGGGCGAGTAAAGGTCGAAGCCGCCGAGCAGGTCGAGGCGGTAAGCCTCCACGGACTGCCCCTCGCGCATGATTGTTTAAAACAAGGATGGTCGATGTTGCCATTCCAGGCCCTGAGCCACCAGAAAAATCGATCATGAACCTAAGACGCGGATCTGCCTGCCCCCGCCGGCCGGTCCGACGATCATGGAAACCCCCGTTCGCCGGCACTTCCATGGCACGCCGACATGACGTAGTATTTGCATTACATTTTATACAAATAAAAATTTGGTCAATTCTTCAAAAATCAAAAGAATTACCTCTTTCGTGTGATACTCATCACTTTTTGCCACCCCGGCCGGATGTAGTCTTCTTCATGTCAGCCGGGGGTGGAAGTCACCAGGAGCCCGGTGACGGAAAAAGAGAGATCAGATCATGCGCACAATCATCAGCCTCATGAACGCCAGCCGTCTCCTTCAGGACCGTCGCGGCGCCACCGCCATCGAATACGGCCTCATCGCCGCCGGCATCGGCGTCACGATCGCCGCGACCGTGGGCCTGCTGGGCGACCAACTGGTCACCATGTTCACCAACATCAAGACGCTGCTGGTCTGAAGCTCGTGCTTCGCCATGCGGGGGCCTGAAAGACAGGCCTCCGCCGGGGGAGCTTCGGAAAGACTTCGGGGGAAAGGCCGGATGATGCGGAAGATCGCAAACACGCCGCCTTCCATGCCGGAACGCCGGATCGCGGATGTGCTCACCGACCGGCGCGGCGTCGTCGGCATCCTGTTCGCCCTCGCCATGCCGGTCCTGATCGGCTTCACTGCGCTCGGAACGGAAGCCGGCCTCTGGTACCTTGGAAAGCGGAACCTTCAGACGGCTGCCGATGTCGCGGCCGTTTCGGCGGCTTTCGAAATCCTCGGCGGCAGCGGCGACGAAGTCTCCAGCGCCGGACAGGAAGCCGAACGGCACGGGTTCGATGCCGCCGGCGGCACCATCCAGGTCAACAACCCGCCGACTGCCGGCACCGCCGCCGACGATGAAGACGCCGTCGAAGTCGTGTTGACCCAGCCCCGTCCTCTGCTGTTTGCCGGCCTTTTCCTGGGCGGTCCCGTCGATATCACCGTCCGGGCGGTCGCCCGCATGAACGCGACCAGCACGGCCTGCGTCCTGGCGCTCGACCCGGCGGCCTACCGGGCGCTCGATGTCGTCGGCACGGCCAACCTCCAGATGCCGGGCTGCGTCCTGGCCGCCAATTCCAGCAACCCGGAAGCGATTTCGATCCGGGGCAACGCCACCGTCCAAGCGCTGACGCTGAGCACCAGCGGCGATTACGATGTTTCCGGATCGGGAACGCTGGTCACCCAGACGCCGCCGCGCACGGGGGCGAACCCGCTCGGAAATCCTTATGCCGACCGTGCCATCCCCCCCTATGGGGCTTGTAACCAGACCGGCTATAAACGGACCAGCAAGACCCCGGTCACCCTTTCGCCCGGCGTCTACTGCAACGGCATGGATTTCGGCTCGCAGTCGGTCGTGGACTTCTCGCCGGGGACTTACGTCGTCGACCAGGGTGTCTTCAACGTCAATGGTGGCGCCGAGATCACGTGTGCAGGATGCACGGGCACGGCCGGCGTGACCATCGTGCTGACCGGCAGCGGCACCAGCTATGCGACGGTCAGGATCAACGGAGGCGCCGCCGTCTCCCTGAAGGCGCCGACCAGCGGCAGCTATTCCGGACTGCTGTTCTTGCAGGATGACGATGCGCCCGGCGGCGGCTCCAACGTCATCAACGGTGGGGCGACGATGAACCTTTCCGGTGCGCTCTACTTCCCGAGCCAGTCCGTGGACTTCAACGGCAACGCCGCTTCCGGCGGAGCAAGCTGCACCCAGATCGTCGCCCGCACGGTCAGTTTCTCCGGTACGTCCAATATCGGCGGCGACTGCGACGACAGCGGGACCGCCGATATCAACGTTGGCGGCACCGTCAATCTGGTGGAATGAGGCAGGCTTCGACATGACCGGTATCTCCCCCCGCTCCAGTGCCCGCCCCGGCTCCCGATCCGGGAATGTCGCCGTGGAGTTCGCGCTGATCGCCCCGGTCGCCCTGCTGATGCTGATCGGCATCACCGATTACGGCATGGCGATCTACGACCGCATGCAGCTATCGAGCGCCGTGCGCGCCGGCGTCCAGTACGCCATGCACCACAGCGCCAATCCCGACACCGTCGAGCAGGTGGTGATGAGCGCCCTGACCATCGACCATGCGGCGGTCACCGTCACGGCGGCGCAGGTCTGCGAATGTCCCGGCGGAACGGCGACCGAGTGCGACGGCACCTGCCCCGACGGCGCGCGGCGCACCTTCATCCGCATCGACGCCGTCCAGCAGCACGATGCGCTGTTCGACTATCCCGGCATCTCCAATCCGACGACCCTGCAAGCGCAGGCGTTCGTCCGCATCCAGTGACGCCATGCCCGATCACCGCCTTCCCCGCCTTTTCGAGTTCCTGGGATGCCGCGCGGGATCGGTCGCGGTCGAATTCGCGCTGATCATCCCCGTGGCGCTGGCGATCCTGGTCGGCATCGTGGAGGTCGGGCGCGCCATGTGGATACGGGCCTCGCTCCAGTTCGCCGTCGAGGAAGGCGCCCGCTACATGATGGTCCACCAGAACGCCGACGACGCCGACCTCACGGCCTTCGCCCTCGACAAGCTGGCCGGCATCGATCCCGCCTCCGTCGACCTGTCGCTGCTCCGGGAAACGGTCGACGGCACCGACTTCGTCACGGTCAGCGCGACATTCCAGTTCCATTGCGTGGCCTCGCTGATCACCGGGGAGCCTTTCCTCCTGACCGGCAGCTCCCGCGCACCGCTGCTGGAGTGACGGCCATGGTCCACCGGCGATCGGGAAAATTCACATCACGGCGCCTTGGCGGGAACCTGCCCGCCCTGGGGCTCGTCGGAGCAGCGCGGCGCGCAGTTCAGCGTCGTCGCGTTCACGCCGCGATTGACGGTGACCGCCCACTGGCGGGACGGGGTCA
>DASQKT010000366.1:0-2137 GCA_035630415.1 Skermanella sp. | reverse complement strand
AGAACGGAACAGGTGGAATGGGCAGGTCATTCCTGGGCAAGGTGCTTGCCGGCGGAGTGGCGTCCGTTCTCTGCCTGAGCGCCGGGTCGGCGCTGGCGGAAGTGCAGTCCGTCCGCTTCGCCCGCCAGCTTGGCCTGGGCTATCTTCAGCTCTACGTCGCGCAGGACTTGAAGCTGGTCGAGAAGCACGCGAAGGAGGCGGGTCTCGGCGACGTCACCGCCGCCTATACGCCGCTCGGCAGCCCGTCGGCCGTCAACGACGCCCTGCTGTCCGGCAGCGCGGAATTCGCCGCCGCCGGCATTCCGCCCTTCCTGATCCTGTGGGACAAGACCCGGAAGAACGCCGATGTCCGCGCACTCGCGACGTTGAATTCGCAGCCGGCTTATCTGAATACCAACAAGCCGGATGTAAAATCCCTGGCCGATTTCACGGAGAAGGACAGGATCGCCGTCCCGACCGTCAAGCTGTCGTATCAGGCGATCATCCTCCAGATGGCGGCGGAGAAGCAATTCGGCGAAGGCAACTACGCCAAGCTCGACAACCTGACCGTCTCGCTGAGCCACCCGGAAGCGACGATTTCCCTGCTGTCCGGCAAGACCGAGGTCTCGGCCAGCTTCACCAGCCCGCCGTTCCAGTACCAGCAGCTCGAGAGCGACAAGATCCACCGGGTCATCAGCTCCTACGACGTGCTGGGCGGCCCCGGCTCTTTCAGTGCTCTGTGGACGACCGCCAAGTTCCGCGAGAACAACCCGAAGACCACCAAGGCCGTCCTTGCGGCGATGGACGAAGCCAGCGCCTTCATCAAGGAGAACCCTAAGAAGGCGGCCGAGATCTATATCCGCCTGGACAACTCAAAGCTTGCGCCCGAGTTCGTCGAGAAGATCATCACCGATCCCGAGATCCAGTATTCGACCACGCCGCAGAACATCCTGAAATACACGGATTTCATGGCGCGCGTCGGCACCCTCAAGAACAAGCCCGCCACATGGCAGGAGCTTTTCTTCCCCGAACTGCACGAGCGTGCAGGCAGTTGACCGGAGGCATGAACGCCATGGGCCGCGTACTCCCCTTCACCGGACAGGAAGCCGATCCCGGCGTCCTGCTCGACGTCGATAACGTCACGCTCCAGTACAAGACGGATTCCCGTCTGGTCACCGCCACGTATCAGGTCGATTTCCAGGTCCACCGGGGCGACCGCTTCGTGCTGCTCGGCCCGTCCGGCTGCGGCAAGTCCAGCCTGCTGAAGGCTGTGGCAGGATTCATCAAGCCGGTCGAGGGCCAGATCCGCCTGAACGGCGCTCCCGTCACCGGCCCCGGCCCGGACCGCATGGTCGTGTTCCAGGAATTCGACCAGCTCCTGCCCTGGAAGACCGTGTTCCAGAACGTCATGTTCCCGCTGCGCTCGCGCGGCGTACCGAAGAGGGAAGCCGAGGACCGCGCCGGCAGCTACATCGCCAAGGTCGGTCTCGATCGCTTCCGCGACAGCTACCCGCACACCCTGTCGGGCGGCATGAAGCAGCGCGTCGCCATCGCCCGCGCCATGGCGACCGAGCCGGAAATCCTGCTGATGGACGAGCCGTTCGCCGCCCTCGACGCCCTGACCCGGCGGCGGATGCAGGAAGAACTGCTTCAGCTTTGGG
Source organism: Skermanella sp. (assembly GCA_035630415.1). Lineage (GTDB taxonomy): Bacteria > Pseudomonadota > Alphaproteobacteria > Azospirillales > Azospirillaceae > Skermanella. The sequence goes on along the minus strand of DASQKT010000366.1, from coordinate 497 downwards.
ATGATGTCCGCTTCACCGTGCTGTTCGTCACCCACTCGATCGAGGAAGCGATCATCGTCGGCAACCGCATCCTCGTGCTGTCGCCCCATCCGGGGCAGGTCAAGGCGGAACTCAACGCCCATAGCTACGGCCACGAGAAGAGCGAAGGCTTCGCGGTCCTGGAGAACCGCATCCATACGATGCTGTTCGCCGAGCAGAATACTGCGCCGGCCCCCAAGGTGACCAGGGCGGCAAGACCATGACGGGTAGCGTTCAATCGCATCAGCAGCCGCTCGTCCCGTCGGTCCGTCCGGAGTTCGAACGGGACGTGCTCGACGCCGGCGTGATCGGCGACATCAGCCGGCCGCTCTCCCTGTGGGAGCGTCTGACCGGCAATGCGCTGGCGCGCCGGATCTTCATCCTGGTTCTGCTCGGCGCCGCGTGGCAGATCTACGCCGTCTGGTCGGACAATCCGCTGATGTTCCCGACGCTCAGCGAAACGCTGACGACGCTGTGGA
>DASQKT010000365.1:0-10165 GCA_035630415.1 Skermanella sp. | reverse complement strand
CCTCGACGTCCTCGAGCGTCAGCTGGAGTTGCTCGAGCTCACGGCCGATCCGCTCCGAACTCAGTCCGAACCGCTGCCGCCGCAGCTTGGCGATCTGGATCCGGAGCGCCTGGACCAGGGCCTCGAAGGCCAGCGCCGACGCCTTGGCGCGGGCCATCTCCTCACGCTGGGCGAGGATGATCGCCTTCAGGGCGGCTGGGTCGTCGGGCAGGACATCGGATAGCGGCGGCATGGAACAAGTCTAACAAAAATCCGCCCCTGATGACAGTATTCATCAGTCATGAACAGAGAAAGTCATCCCACCCGCATCGGTCCGGCAGTCCAGGCAGGACGTCTCCAGTCGATTCCCTCCCACAGCATTGCGAGTTGTGCCGCCGTCAGCCGTACCGATCCGTCCGAAGGTGCTGGCCAGGGAAAGCGGCCCTGCTCGAGAACCTTGTAATACAGACAAAACCCCTGGCCGTCCCAGTGGAGCAGCTTGATCCTGTCGCCCCGACGCCCCCGGAAAGCGAAGACGGCGCCCGAGCTGGGGGCCTGCCGGAGGTGCTCCTGCGCGACCGCCGCCAGCCCAGTGATCCCCTTGCGCATATCTGTGACCCCGCAGGCGAGATAGACCCGAACGCCGGTGCCCGGGCCGATCATGCCGCCTCCGCGGCCCGGATCAGCCGCATCAGAACGCGGTCCGGAAGGTCGGCGGCAAAGCGAAGGGTGCGGCCACTGCGCAGCCCGATCTCGACAGGGTGGCCTGCCACATCCCCGCGACATCCAGCGCCTGGGCCCGGCTCGTCCTCCGTCACTTCGACCGGGAGAAATACGGCCTTGCCCGTTGGATGGACGGCCTTGTGCTTCAACTCGCAGCGCCACTGATAGATGTTCTGCCGCGAGATATCATGCCGGCGAGCCACCTCCGAGACGCTGGACCCAGGAGCGGCAGCCTCCGCGACAATCCGCATCTTCTCGTCCAACGACCAGCGACGCCGGCGCTCACTTCCATTCAGCACCTCCACCCGCATCTCTCACCTCGCTGTTGACGTCCATAACGACGTCGTTAACGACGTAAGATATCTCGATAGCGAAATCCTTGTAAGGCGGCCTGGATCGGCCGGTTACGATGTAGCGTCGGATGGCGTCCTCCAGTTCGGTCACGGACCTGAAGACACCGCGCCGGATGCGCCTGCGGGTAATGACGGAGAAGAAGCCTTCGACGGCGTTGAGCCAGGATGCGGAGGTCGGGGTAAAGTGGAAGACCCATCTTGGATGATCGGCCAGCCACGCCTTGACCTTGGGGTGCTTGTGGGTTGCGTAGTTGTCGAGAATGGCGTGGACGACCTTGCCGGCGGGAACGGCGCGCTCCACCGCGTTGAGGAACTTGATGAATTGCTGGTGCGTGTGCCTTTTCATGCAGCGCCCGAGGACGGTGCCGTCCAGGAGGTTGAGGGCGGCGAACAGGGTAGTTGTGCCGTTGCGCTTGTAATCGTGGGTCAGGGTGGCGCATTTGCCGGGTTTCAACGGCAAGCCGGGCTGGGTGCGGTCGAGTGCCTGGATCTGGCTCTTCTCATCGATCGACAGCACCACGGCATGGCAGGGCGGCTCCATGTAGAGGCCGACGACATCCTCGACCTTCTCGGCGAAGGCCGGGTCATTGGACTTCTTGAAGGTGCGCAGGCGATGAGGCTGGAGGCGGTGGGCGTCCCAGATCCGCTGGACCGTCCGCAGGCTGACGCCGATGGCCGTGGCAACAGCCCGTCCGGTCCAGTGGGTGGCGTTGCCCGGCGGATTGGAGCACGGCAGCGCCAGAACCCGCCCCACCGTTTCCAGCGGCACCGGCGGCTTGCCGGGCTTGCGCGTCTTGTCCCGCAGCAATCCGTCAACGCCCTGCTCGGCATAACGCACCTGCCAGCGCCACACCGCCGGGCGGCTGACGCCGATCCGTCCGGCAATATCGAGAACCGACAGGCGCTCGGACGACAGAAGAACGATCCGTGCTCTTTGGAGGTGTTTGAGCGGGCTGTTGCGGTTCCCGATTACCGCTGCCAAACGCGCGCGGTCCTCAGGGGTGACGATGATGCTGACTGTCTGTGCCATCCATACAGACTCGCACGATCCAGCCGATTTGTGAATCCTCTGAATACGTCAGTGCACTAGCCGGATATTTCGAATAGTGCAGCCGTCTTCGCTCATCAAGCACAATCATTCAACGTAGTACTAGAGAGGATTACACGCCATCAAACTTCACGCTACCAGACTGTCTTCATCGTGGTCCGGGAGAGTTGGTGACATATTGGTGATATGCCCACAAATGGCAATTTTCCCGTAAGGATTGCTCGTCGCTAAACCCTTGGTTTTATTGGTGCCCCCGGCCAGACTCGAACTGGCACGTCCTTGCGAACAACAGATTTTGAGTCTGCCGCGTCTACCGATTCCGCCACAGGGGCTACCTGAGGAAAGTGGGCGGATCATACTCACCGGAAGGCTTGGGTCAATCGGATTCCGTTGCAATATCTCACACGCATTGACCTGTATGGGTCACCGGGCGGTACAATCGGGGCGATTGCGTGCGGTGCGGTACACTGTTAGATACGGACGCTTCCGCCGGGTGGCCTGTCCGCAGCCTGCCCCCGGCCTGTCATCAGCAATCCAATGGGCTTTCCGTGATCAGACCGCTTTACGACTGGACGATGCGCCTTGCCGGTCATCGCCATGCCATGTGGGCGATGGGTTTCATCTCGTTCATCGAGAGTTCGATCTTCCCGGTACCGCCCGATGCCCTGATGATGCCGATGGTGCTCGCGCGCCGGGACAAGGCTTGGCGGATCGCCACGGTCTGCACGCTGGCCTCGGTGGTCGGCGGCCTGTTCGGCTACATGATCGGGTATTTCCTATGGGATGCCATCGGCCAGCAGGTGATGGACTTCTACGGCTACGCCGCCAAGATGGAAGATTTCGCCGCACTCTATAACGAATGGGGCTTCTGGATCGTCGCGGGCGCGGGGTTCACGCCCTTCCCCTACAAGGTCATCACCATCGCAAGCGGGCTGACGCATCTGGACCTTGCGGTCTTCATGGCGGCGTCGGTCATCTCGCGCGGCGCCCGTTTCTTCCTGGTGGCCGGGCTGCTGTGGTATTTCGGTCCGCCGATCCGGGTTTTCATCGAAAAGCATCTGGGCCTGCTGGCATCCGCGTTCTTCGCGCTGCTGCTGGGTGGTTTCGCCGCCGTCCGCTATGTAATGTGACCGCATCCAGCCCACGGCAGCTCGATGCCGGGGCAAGCAGCGATCCGAGACGACATGACCATGGCCAGCTTCGACTTGTCCGCCCCGCGCACTTCAGCGCTGTTCCTGATGGCCGCCAGCGCCGGATCGCTGCTGGCGGCCTTCTTCTTCCAATATGTGGTCGGCCTTCAGCCCTGCATCCTGTGCATCTGGCAGCGCTGGCCCTATGCCGCCGTGATCGCGCTGACCATCCTGGCGCTGACGGTGGCGGCGCGCGCGGCGAAGCTCCGCGCGGCCCTGCTGGCGCTCTGCGGTGTCGTGTTCCTGATCGGCGGGGGGATTGCCGTCTTCCATGTCGGGGTCGAGCAGCACTGGTGGACCGGGACGCCCGGCTGCGGCGTAACCGCTACCGCCGACTCGATCGAGGCTTTGCGGGCTCAGATCATGGCGGCGCCGGTCGTGCGGTGCGATCAGGTGGCGTGGTCGCTGTTTGGAATTTCCATGGCGGGATATAATATCCTGATTTCGCTGGTCCTTGCCGCCGTCGCCTTCGTCTCGGCGCGGCGTGCCTTCGGATCGGCTGGATAAAGACCATGAGGAGCGAACCCATGACGGCAACGACGGAACGGCCCCTGATCTCCGCCCCGGAAGAGCCCGCTCTGCTGGAAGCGCCGAAACGCCCCCGCCCCCGCTATCTGCCCGGCGACCCGGAAGACCGGGAACGGCTGGCGCGGATGATCCGCGTCGATCATGCCGGCGAGTACGGCGCCAAGCGGATCTACGAGGGCCAGCTTGCCGTCCTCAAGCGCTCGCCGGCCGCCAAGATCATCCGGCACATGAAGGACCAGGAGCAGGAGCACCTGGACGCCTTCGAGCGCCTGATCGTCGAACGCCGCGTCCGCCCGACCGTGCTCCATCCCGTCTGGCATGTGGCAGGCTTCGCGCTGGGCGCCGCAACCGCGCTGCTGGGGCAGCGCGCCGCCATGGCCTGCACGGTCGCGGTGGAGGAAGTGATCGACGAGCACTACGCCGAACAGGCCGAGCAGCTTGGCGACTCGGAGCCGGAGCTGAAGGCGACGATCGAGAAGTTCCGGGCGGAGGAACTGGAGCACCGCGACATCGGACTTGCCCACGAGGCCGAGCTGACGACCGGCTATCAGGTGCTGACCAGCCTGATCAAGGCGGGGTCCCGCGCCGCGATCTGGGCGGCCCAGCGCTTCTGACGAAGCGCCGCCGCGCAAGCTATCCGATCCGAAGGACGCGGATCAGAACGGGTCGAGTTCGGTATCCCAGTAAAGAAAATCCCGCCAACTTTCATGCAAGAAGTTTGGCGGGAAGGATCTTCCGTTTTCCTGAAGCTGAAACGCCGTGGGCTGGAACGGCGGATAAAACGGTATCATGCCGCATTGCCTGGGGAGCCTGTTCCCTTTCCTGAGGTTACAGGCGGAACAGGACGTCACGACATTTTCCCACGTAGTTCGCCCGCCTTTGGAGCGGGGGATCACGTGGTCGAAGGTCAGTTCCTGAGTCGGAAACGGCTCGTTGCAGTACTGGCACGAAAACCGGTCGCGCAGGAAGACGTTGAACCGGGTGAACGCCGGGCGGCGAGTCGCCGGGATGTACTCTTTCAATGAGATGACGCTGGGTAGCTTTATCTCGAAGTTAGGCGACCTGACGACTCGATCATACTCGGAGATGATGTTGACGCGGTCGAGGAACACGGCCTTGACAGTTTCCTGCCAGGACCACAGAGACAAAGGGAAGTAGCTCAGCGGACGGAAATCCGCATTCAGTACCAGCGCCGGACAGTGATCGGGTGGTGGTGCCAAAGCCCACGCCCTCCTCTGGTTCCCTTGCCCGTCAGGCCCAAGTGCCTGACTTGGATGTTCTCCTCTCATAGAGCATCCTCGGCCCAAACTCAACAAGTTGGACCTGGGGCCATTCCGAACTTCATGGCAGTGTAACTATTGGGGTAGCGTCGCCGGAGCTGCGGGGATGCCCCGCAGCCTATTCATTCACCATCCAAGCGGTTCATCCAAGCAGGTGGCGCTTGAGGAAGAAGCCGCCGCGCGTCAGCCCTTCCTGGTCGATCCCATGACCAAGACCGGGGCGTACTTCCACGTCCACGGGCACGCCTTCGGCTTGCAGGATCGACTGCGCCGCCGGAAGCGCCTGGGCGGGTACGACCTGATCGGCGTCGCCATGGACCAGCAGCACGGGCGGGCGGGACTTGATTTCCCCCGTCAGCAGCTCGGGCGCCAGCAGGGCTCCGGAGTAGCCGAGGACGGCCGCGACCGGCTCCGGACGGCGGAGCGCCACATACAGCGAGGTCATGGTGCCCTGGGAGAAGCCGACCAGCGCCAGCTTGTCGGGCGTCAGGCCGCGCTCGGCCAGGGCCTCGTCGAGATAGGCGTTGATGACGGGAGCAACCTTCTTGACACCCGCCGTCATGGCGGCCATGGAGCGGTCGAGCAGGCTGAACCACTGGAACCCATAGGGCGACATGTCGCACTGGTCCGGCGCGTTCGGGGAAACGAACTCCGCATCGGGGAGAAGCGCGCTCCAATAGTCCGCTAGCGAGATCAGGTCGTCGCCGTCGGCGCCGACTCCGTGAAGCAGGACGACCAGTTGGCGCGCGGGGCCACCGGAGGCGGGCAGGACCTTGGGTCCAGTCAGTTTGGCAAGTTCGCTCATCCGCCTGTTTTGACTACTGCGGAAGCGCGTGTCAATGGTTCAACACTTACCCCGGACGATGTTGCAGATGAAGACCGTCACCCGCTTCGCCCCCAGCCCGACCGGCCTGCTTCACCTGGGGCACGCCCATTCGGCGCTGTTCGGCTGCAAAGCCGCGCGCGAGCGGGACGGGGTGTTCCTGCTGCGGATCGAGGATATCGATCCGGGGCGCTGCCGGGCGGAGTTCGAGCGGTCGCTGATGGAAGACCTGGGCTGGCTGGGGCTGACGTGGCCGGAGCCGGTCCGCCGGCAATCGGAGCACATGGACGACTACCACGCGGCGCTGAACCGGCTGGGGGGAAGCGGCGTGACGTATCCCTGCTTCTGCACCCGCAGGGAGATCGAGGACGAGATCGCGCGCGCCGGGTATGCGCCGCATGGACCGGACGGAGCGCTGTATCCCGGCACCTGCCGCCACCTGTCGGAGGATGAGCGGGCGGCGCGGATAGTGGCCGGGGACGCCTTCGCCGTGCGGCTGGACGTGGCGCGGGCCTGTGCGCTCGCCGGGCCGCTTTCCTGGCATGACGAGGCTGCGGGGACGGTTGAGGCTGTTCCGGAAATCCTCGGCGACGTGGTGCTTGCGCGGAAGGACGTGCCGACCAGCTATCATCTGAGCGTGACGGTGGACGACGCCTTGCAGGAAGTGACGCTGGTGACCCGTGGCAAGGACCTGTTCCACGCGACCCATCTGCACCGGCTGCTGCAAGCGCTGCTGGGGCTGGCTGTTCCCCGCTATAACCACCATGGCCTGCTGACCAACGACCGGGGGGAACGGCTGGCGAAGCGGGACAAGGCGGTGTCGCTGCGGGCGCTGCGGGAGAGCGGGAAGACGCCGGCGGAGGTCAGGGCGATGGCGGGGTTCGAGTAGCCTGACGTCAGACCGCCCGGCGCAGTCCGATCGCAAGTTCGGGATATTCCGCATCGTCGGGCTTCAGGTAGCCGTGGCGGATCAGGAAGTCGATGATTACCAGATTGACGTTGAACTTGAAGTCGTCGGTTTCCCGCACCCGCTGGGCCACTTCGTCCAGCGGCCAGAGCATGAAGTGCTCGACCTCGCCGTCGGTATTGCGCGGCACGAAGTCTTCGGCAACTTCCAGGTCGTAGATGAACAACGTGTCCGGCTTCAGCCCGGCGGGATGCTCCATCAGGTACGATACGACGCCGACAGGAACGGCCCGGCGGGCAGCCTCCGCCGACAATCCCGCTTCCTCATGCGCTTCCTTCACGAGGTTCTCGTCGAGAGTCAGCCCGATCGGCTGACCGCCTGCCACCAGATTGTCCAGCTTGCCGGGAGCGATCTTGCGGTCGGTGGCCCGTTTGCCGACCCACAGGTGAATGCCGTCGGACCGCCGGACGAAACCGTTGATGTGAAGCCCGTACGACCGGATGCCGAAATGGGCGACGGCGGCCCGGTCCATCTTGAGCAGGGGCGGCTGGCCCCAGGATGTCAGGACGGGGTAGTCCTCTCCCCGAAGCTGCGACACGGTGCCGTCGGCGACCAGTTCGCCGAGCACGCGCGCCATCGCTTCCGACCGCGTCTCGAAGGTGTTCAGGCTCGCCAGCAGCGAGATGCGATCCGGCTCGACGGTGAAAACGTCGTCGAACCGGGTCAGTCGCTCCGCCAGTTCATGACGCACCCAGCCGACCCTGTCGGGTCCGACATGGAAGGGCAGGAAGCCGGAGAGATCGTGGCTGTTGCAGGCGCGGATGTGATGAAGATAGCTCATGATGGGCGGATTAAACCGCCCATCGCCCGGTTCGTCACGCGCTATTTGCTTATTCGGCGGCGGCGCGGTACCGCTCCGATGTCAGCACGGTATCCACATCCGGGATCTGGCGCAGGCAGGCGGCGACGTAGTCGGCCTCGCTGCGGACCATGCCCTGCATTTGCAGGTCGATGATCAATTCGTCGTCCAGGATGCCCCCGACGCGGCTGTGCCAGGAGGACGGAACGAGGCCGCGCTTGGCGAACAACTCCAGCACCCGCGACATGACGCCGGGGTCCGCATTGGCCTGGATCGAGAAGCAGGCGGTGTAGTCGGGATCGTAAGGGCGGGATTCGACGCCGGGCGCCGACAGGGTTGGCATAGCCATGACAGGCTTTCCTTCTTGGATCGAAGCGACAGGAATTCAGCAGTTATTGACCCCGGCCCTCAGCAGAGGACCGGGCCGCTAATTCGCGCGACGATCGCAAGGTAGGATGCCTGGAACATGGGGCGGACCATAACCGGGGCATCACGGGCGGGTCAAGTGCCATGCTGCCGCAGTCCATACGCGCTGCCGGGGGCGTCGGTCAGTCGCCGCGCGTCCGTTCCACCCCAAGCAGCCCGCTGGGGCGGATCACCAGCATCGCGATCAGCGCGGTGAAGACGGCGACATCCTTGCCCTCCAGCGGCAGCCATGCCGCCCAGCCCGTCTCCAGCGCCGCGATCAGCAGACCGCCGAGGAACGCTCCGGGGACCGAACCGATCCCGCCGACGATGGCGGCGGTCAGCGCCTTGAAGCCGAGCAGTGCGCCCATGTAGGGGTTCACACCACCGTAATGCAGCGCCACGATGAAGCCGGCTGTACCGGCGCAGGCGGCGCCTAGGGCGAAGGTCGCTCCCACCGTGCGGTCGGTGTCGACTCCCAGCAGTGCCGCCATCCGCATGTCGTCGCTGCACGCGCGGTTGCTTCGGCCGAAATCGGTTCGGCTGAGCAGCCACCAGAGCGCACCTGACAGGCAAAGAGTGAGCGCCACGATCAGGACTTGTGCGGCGGAGACGGTGACCGGGAACACCCCTTCGCCCGCCAGCGTGAAGCGGTCGGTCAAAACCGGGGCCAGCCAGCGGTCGCGGGCGCCCTGGAGCAACCGGACGAGTTCTTGCAGGAACACCGAGGCGCCAATCGCCGCGATCAGCGGGACGTGGGTCCGTGTCGCCCGCAGCGGGCGGAACACCAGCCGCTCGACCGCCCAGCCCTGCCCCGCCGTCATGCAGGCCGCGATCAGCAGCACCGGCGGCAGCGCCCAGGCGCCCGCCCCGGTCATGACCACCAGCGGAACGGCGAAGATCACTGTCTGGTAGGCTCCCAGCATCAGCAACTCGCCGAAGGCGAAGTTGATCCGCCCGATGATGCCGTAGACCAGCGAGAAGCCCACGGCGAGCAGCGCGTAGATGCAGCCCAGCACGCTTCCGTTCAGCACTTGCTGCAAGGCGTAGAGCGGAACGGCGTAGGGGGAATCGACCGCTCTGTCCGGCGCCGCCGGACCGGTCGGACCGGCGGTCGGGGCCGGGATCGGCGTTTCCAGGGCAAGCCAGCGTTTCAGCCAGAACAGCCGCAGGTCGGACAGCACGCCCTCGCCGCTGGTGGCGACGCCGATCAGTTCCAGCGGCGCGTTTTCGACCCGCCGCGCGGAGAACCTGCAATTCACCCACTGCTCTCTGCCCTCCGGCGTCCTGTATTCCAGGACGACGCCATCGGACGCTGCCGGATCGGGAGCTTGCCGCAGGACCTCGATCCGGGACGGGTCCGGTTCGAAAGCGCCGATCACCCGGCGGCAGGTGGCGATTTCCGCCGGGTCCGGGCCGCACCCGGTCAGGATTACCGTCAAAAGCGGAAGGAGCAGGAGCCGGGAAAACCGCATCCTTTCAGCTATCCACCATTAAGCGGAACGGTGCTGGATTGGCGGCCTCTTCGGGCGGATAAATATCAGGATAGTCTCCAGTCAGGACCAGAGGTTCCAAGATGGTTCGCTTCGCTACGGCCGCATCCCTGGTGATGGCATCGGTGCTCTCCGCCTGCTCCGGCAGCCGGGTGGTTTCGGACAATGTCAGCACCGCCTATTCGCCGCTTGAGTTCAGTGCCGCCGCCGGCGGGCGCGACCTTGCCACGGAAGTCTACGGCAATCCCTTCCCGATCGACCAGACCAGTTTCGACCAGACTGTGACCGACCTGATGCAGGGCAAGCATTTCGGCCCGCCGACCCATTTCACGACGACGCCCGGCGAGAGCGCCAACCGCCGCTATAAGGTGGTCATGGTGTTCAACCCGGCGGAAAACATCGCCAACCCGCAGATTTGCGGCGGCGGCCCGATCGCGACCGACAAGCAGCCGGGCCAGCCGATCCGTCTTCAGGCTGCCTTCTGCCGGGGCGGAACGCTGACATCGACCAACGGCTGGGCGCCCGCCGTGACGTCGCCGCAGGACCCGGCGTTCCGCAGCCTGATCACCGACACGAC
>DASQKT010000364.1:0-8189 GCA_035630415.1 Skermanella sp. | reverse complement strand
ACGGTGGTGCCGACTCCCGGTTCGCTTTCGATCCGCATCGAACCGCCATGACGCTCGATCAGGGCCTTGGAGATGAACAGCCCCATGCCGCTGCCCTGGTAGCGCTGGGACATCACGTTCTCGACCCGCGTGAACGGCTTGCCGAGGTCGGAAATCCGGTCCTGGGGGACGCCGATGCCGGTATCGGCTATGGCGATCTCCAGATACTCGTCCCTTATGCCGGTGCTGACACCGATCCGGCCGCCATCCGGCGTGAACTTGGCGGCGTTGCCCAGCAGGTTGATCAACACCTGCTTGATCCCGCGCCGGTCGGCCAGCAGGGTCGGCATGGGATCGGGAAGGCTCAACTCGACGGTGTGGCGGGCGGCGCCGGGCGACAGGCGGGTGAGCCGAAGCGCCTCGTCCATCACCTCCGCCAGGGGGACCTGTTCCTCGTTGAACTCGACCTGCCGCGCCTCGATCCGGGCCATGTTCAGCAGGTCGCTGATGAGGTCCAGCAGGTGCTGGCCGCTGCGGTGGATGTCGCCGGCATAGTCGCGGTAGCGCTCGCTCAGCGGGCCGAGTATCTGTTCCTTCAGGATCTCGCTGAAGCCCAGGATGGCGTTGAGCGGGGTTCGAAGCTCGTGGCTCATGCTGGCGAGGAATTCCGACTTCGCGCGGCTGGCCGCTTCCGCCTTGTTCTTGGCGGTGCGCAGCACTTCCTCGGCGTGCTTGCGTTCCGAGATGTCCTGGCAGACGCCGAAGACGTCGGCGACCTCGCCGTCGTCGTCCAGGCTGCACAGCCATTCCGCCCGGATATGCCGCTCGCTCCCGTCCGCCGGATTGATGCGGTATTCGAGGATGCCCCCCGCCTTGTCCTCCACCGAGCGGGTCATGGTGTCGATCACCGTCTGCCGGTCTTCCGGGTGGACGAAGGAGAAGACGGTGGAGAGGTGGGGTTCGTAAGCTTCCGGGGAGACGCCGAAGATATGGTAGAGCTCATCCGACCAGTCGACCGTCTCCCGCCTGACGTTCCAGAGCCAGTCGCCGGTCCTGGTGATCCGCTGGGCTTCGGATAGTTGGCGCTTGCGGGTCCGCAGGGCGTCCGTCGCTTCCCGCTCGGCGGTGACGTCGCTGCCGGTGCCGCGATAGCCGCCGAGACTGCCGTCCTCGGCCAGCACCGGCATGCCGTTGACCAGGAAATGGCACTGGCTGCCGTCCGGCCGACGGAAGGAGAATTCGAAATCCTTGATCCGGCGGCGCGCCTGAAGGTCGTCCAGGTGCCGCCGCCATTTCGGCGACGCGGCGTCCTGCATCAGGGCTTCGGGCAGGCGCCGGCCCAGCATCTCGGCGGGCGGAATGCCGAGGACGTCCTGGACCCGGCCGGAAACGTAGGTCATCCGGAAGTCCGCGTCGGTTTCCCACAGCCAGTCGGAGGCGACCTCCGTGAAGTCGCGGAAGCGCTGCTCGCTCCGGCGCATCGCCTCGTCCGTCCGGTGCCGCAGGATGGCGACGGCGGCCAGCTTGGCGAGCCGGCTGGCGACCTGGAGATCGTCGGCGGACGGCGCGTGGACCGTCCCGTAATAGATCCCGAAGGTGCCGAAGACAGTCCCGTCCGCCATGATCGGGAACGACCAGCACGCCCTGAGGCCGTGGTCGAGCGCGTGTTGCCGGTACTCGTTCCAGAGGGGATCGCTGGCGATGTCGATCACGATGACCGGCTTGCGGGTGGCCATGGCGGCGCCGCAGGAACCGACCGACGGCCCGATGGCGACACTGTCCGTCGCGGCCAGATAGCCTGTGGGCAGGTCGGGCGCCGCCGCCAGCTTGGCATGGACGCCGTCGGGTTCGAGCCGCAGGATCGAGCACCGGCTGTTGTCCAGGATTTCCTGGCACAGGCGGCAGATCTGATCGAGCACCGTTTCCAGCGGGGCGCCGCCGACGATCGATTCGAGAACGGACTGCTCGCCATGGGCCAGCGCCTCGATCAGCTTGCGGTCGGTGATGTCGACCATCGAACCGCAGGTGCCGGTGACGCGTCCGGTGGAGTCGCGCTCCACGCTGACGTGAACCGTCACCCAGCGGAACCCGCCGTCATGCCTACGGACGCGGACGTCGTTGCGGTAGCTGGATGCCGTGCCGGCAAGCAGCAGCGCGAAGCGCCCCTGACTGCCCTGCCTGTCGTCGTGCCAGATGAAGTCAAGGTAGCTGCGGCCAAGGCTGTCCTGGATCGCGAATCCGGTCAGCCGGGTCCAGGCCGGGTTCAGGTAGACCCAGGTGCTGTCGGCCGCGATCGCGAATAGAACCTCCGGCACGCTCTCGACGATCCGGGTGCGCAATGAGGTGCCGCCGCCCTGGGGGGAGTTCAAAGGCGGCATATCATTTGAGTGAGCATCTACGGAACGCACAGTCAAGCCAATCAGTTACCTACCCAAGGCATTCGCTTTACTTACACCACAAAACGTTAACACTCTCCTTTGCTGGCCGGACGCGTCTCTATAAAGCGTACCGGCCAATAGGCGCAGGCATTCGGCCTTACGCGGTATGGAGCGCACCACCTTCGCGCAGTGCGGTGAGTTCCACCGGGGCTTCCGAAGCGTTCACCCGCACGCCGGCGGCGGGGCGCAGCGCCGACAGGTCGACCGGAGCGGGGGCCGCCGAATTGGCTACCGAGTTGGCCGGCGGGGCCGGCATGTCGAGCAGCAGCGGCACGGCCGGGCAGGTGTCCGGCGCGTCGATCGCTTCCCCGATCATGGCGGTCATCCGCTCCAGGGCGGCTTCGGTCACCGAGAAGCCGTAGAGGACGACGCCGGCGACGAAGGCGAATCCGGAAACCAGGACGATGGCCGTGCGATGGTCGATCAGGCCGCCCACGAGTTCCGTAGCGAAACCGTAGTTGATCGCGCGGAGCAGCCCGCTTCCTGTGCTGATCTCCAGCGTCGTGGCGACGATCAGCCCGGCCAATCCCAAGCACGACAGCAGCAGTCCGGAAGTCTTCATGTCAATTCCATCCCGAAAACAGAGTGATCCATTAAACAGACTGGGTCGGATTGTAGGTAAATTGCCGGGATTTCCCGCCCGCCCCGAGGGGGTGGACGCCCGGTCCTCCGCCCTACGCCGATGGATGGGGCAGGGTGGCGCGGACGATAGCCCCGGTAGGGGGTGGATCAGGCGCTTGGCAGATTCCGTGGGATCTTTGTCATTGCTGCCGGAATCGGGGCCGGGGATACTGCCGCCATGACGAACACCGCCCCCATTCCTGCGCAGCACCGCATGGCCGTCCTGGCCTATCCCGACGTCCAGATCCTGGACGTCGTCGGCCCGTTGCAGGTCTTCTGCCATGCCGGCTACGCGGTCGAGATCATCGGGGTCGAAGCTGGCCCCATCCGCACGTCGTCCGGCATGCAACTGGTGGCCGAACGGGGCATCGGCGACGTCGCCGGCGGCATCGACACGCTGCTGGTCGCGGGCGGCAACGGGTTCGCCGGACCCGCCGGCGACCCCAGGGTGCTGGAGTGGCTGCGGGCGATGCGGCCGCGCGTGCGGCGGTTCGGTTCGATCTGTTCCGGGGCCTTCATCGTGGCGGCGTCGGGGTTGCTGGACGGCCGCCGCGCCGTCACCCACTGGGCACGGTGCGACGAGTTCCGCGCGGCTTTTCCGAAAGTGAAGCTGGAGCCGGATGCGCTGCACATCCGCGACGGCGACATCTATACGTCGGCCGGCGTTACCGCCGGGATGGATCTGGCCCTCGCCATGGTCGAGGAGGACCGGGGCCATCGCGTGGCGCTGGACGTCGCCCGGCAACTGGTGCTGTTCCTGAAGCGGCCGGGCGGGCAGTCGCAGTTCAGCACGCACCTGACGCCGGAGGCCGACGGCCTGTCGCCGGTCCGGGCCGTTCAGGACTGGGTCCGTACGAATCCCGGAGCGGACCTGCGGGTCGAGGCGCTGGCCGAACGCGCCGGCATGAGCCCCCGCAACTTCGCCCGCGTCTTCCTGAGGGAGACCGGGACGACGCCGCTGAAGTTCGTCGAATCCACGAGGATCGACGGCGCCCGGCGGCGGCTGGAGCGGACCCGCGACCCGGTTGAGCGCATCGCCGCCGACCTGGGCTTCGGCACGGCGGAGACCATGCGGCGGACCTTTCTGCGCCGGCTCGGCGTGACTCCGCAGGGCTACCGCACCCATTTCCGCGCGCTGTCGCCTGCTCCGGCATCCGGAGAGGACGCCGGTGCGCCGGAAAACATCGACGAGACGCATTTCGACATTAAGGAAGAAGACGATGTGGTTCCTGCGTGAGGGGCGCGATGCCCTGCTGCTGACGGTCTGTCAGGCGCTTTTCTGGGCCGGCCTGCTGGTCAGCATCACCCTGACCGGATTGATCGGCCAGATCATCGCGCCGGACCCGGCGCTGGCGACCTTGCCCGTCGCCCTGCTGATGGTCGCCAACATCGTCCTGACCCGGCCCATCTCGCTGCTGATGCAGCGGCATGGACGGCGCGCCGGCTTCTCGCTCGGCGCGCTGGCCGGAGCGCTGGGAGGGCTGATCTGCGTCATCGGCATCTTCCGCGCCGACTTCACGGTCTTCTGCCTGGGCAACGTCGTGCTGGGGGCCTATCAGGCGGCGGCGCAGTATTACCGCTTGGCAGCGGTTGACAAGGTCGCGCCGGAACGGCGGGGCCGCGCGGTTTCCGTGGTGCTGTCGGGCGCCATCCTGGCCGCCCTGGTGGCGCCGTCGCTGGCCTTGTGGAGCAAGGACTTCTTTGCCCCCGTGACGTTCGCCGGCTCCTTCCTGGCGCTCAGCGTGCTGAGCGTCGTGACCCTGATCCCGGTGGCGCTGCTGTCGCCCCATTCCGCCGCATCGGCGGAGGTAAGGAGCGGCGGTAGGCCGATGGGCGAGATCCTGCGCCAGCCGATCATGATCGCCGCCCTTGTCAACGCGGCGGCCGGGCATGCCGTGATGGTGCTGGTGATGAACGCGACCCCCCTTGCCATGGTCGCCTGCAACCATACGGTCGGCGACGCGGCCGGCGTGATCCGTGCCCATGTGCTGGGGATGTTCGTGCCGTCGTTCTTCACCGGCAAGCTGATCGACCGGCTGGGCGCTCCGGCCATCGCGGCGGCCGGGGCGGTGATCCTGGCGGCGAGCGCCACCGTCTCCGCCTGGGACCAGGGACTTGGATATTTCCAGTTGGGGCTGGTGCTGCTGGGTGTTGGCTGGAACTTCATGTACATCGCCGGCACGACGCTGCTGACCCAGTCGTACCAGCCGGAGGAGCGGGGCAGGGTGCAGGGAATGGCGGAGATGACGATAGCGGCCTGCGCCGCCACGGCATCCTTCGGCTCCGGCGGCTTGCTGAACGCCTTCGGCTGGCAGGCGGTGAACATGGGTGCGGCCCCCGTGCTGGCGGTGAGCCTGGGGGTGACTCTGTGGTACGCCGCCGGACGGCGGCGGGTGGTGGAACTTGCGTGACGGGGAGATGATGACATCAGGGGCGGAAGTTTTTTCGCTTCCGGCGTCATCGTCGGTCACTATGCGTCACTATTTTCGGGATGGGCGTCACTATCGGGGAGGGGGGCTGTGTGACCATAGTCCTTTTCCTTCAAACGTGGGGAAATGTAATTAAACGTCATAATTCGTTGCCGGCGGGTGAGTTGCTGAAGCGCGGAGATAGCAGTGTCCGCGAGGCCGCCGGGTTGGAAGTCGCGATTCCCGTTCAGGCTACGGCCCTGCATCCGCTGGCGCTGCGGGCGGTTCGGTGATTCACGGTGTCAAAGAGCCGGCTCTAAATAACGGCTGAGAGGTTTAACACGGCGACAGTTAAGAACACTTTCCTTTTTTCTGCGGTTTTTCAGTCCAGCCTTGTCATCCGCGCCATACTTTCGCATGCGCGGCAAAAAGACCCTGATCTTCCGTATCGGCAACAATATGACAATATCCATAATAAAATTTTGATGCTTTTTATGTATCAATGAACCGCTTTCGCCAGATCATGTGATTCACCTGGACCCATGTTGCCGCCATGCAGTCGACCTTCAAACGCTTCCTGCTCCAGCTTGAGCACAGCCAGCATGGGGAGGCATTGCACGATGTCATGGCCGAAGCGGCATCCGACATGGGGGTGCCTTCATTCGCCTATCTCGGGTTGAGTTCGAACACGGCGCTCCAGCTTGGGCCGACGCTGGTTTCCACATATCCGACGGAGTGGATCGACCACTATATCGGGCACGGCTACTGCCGGATCGATCCGGTGATCCAGACGGCGTCGCAGGACGTGCTGCCGTTCTACTGGGGCCAGACGGCTCCCCTCAAGCCGCTGGACGAGGCGCAGACGAAGCTGTTCAAGGAAGCCTGCGAGTGCGGCATCCATCACGGCTTCACCATCCCGATCCACGACGCCGGCCGCGTCGCCTCGCTCAACTTCTGCTGCGCCCATGACGTCGATACGTTCCGGACCGCGGTCGAACAGCACCGCCACGTCATTCACCTGATGGGCATCTATTTCCATGCTCATGTCAGGCGGAAACTCCAACCGACCGCGCCCGTGTCACGACCCTGTCTGACGACGAGGGAGGCTGAGTGCCTGCAATGGGCGGCGCTTGGCAAGAGCCATCAGGTGATCGCGGACATTCTTTGTCTCTCCCGCCGGACCGTCAAATTCCACATCGAAAACGCCATGAAAAAGTTCGACGTCGCGACCACGCGCCAAGCCATCGTCAAGGCGACGATGTTGGGTGTGATAGAGTTATGATTTACTACACCCTGTCCAGTTGGACAGGGTGTGTGCATTCCCCGGTGTTGATAAGAGTTGGTCAACTCAACACGTGGGGCAAGCATGATCGACCCGATGGATTACAGCAACATGGCCGACCACATCGACTTGGTCCCCCAGATGCACCGCCCGCGCCGTTAGGCATTCCATGACCGCCTCGGCTGGGACGTGGCAGTCAGCGGCGACATTGAGAGCGACGATTGTGACGCCCTCGGTCCCACTTACCTGATCCACCGCACGGACGAAGGCGCCGTCGGCGGTTGCGCCCGCCTGTTACCGGCCACGGGACCGTACATGCTGCGGAAATCCTTTTCGGTCCTTGCCCACGCGGGCACGAGGCCCCACTGGCCCGCCCAGTTCCATCATCCGAACCAGCGATTCCATGGACCCTTTTCCCACCACCTCGATTGAACGCCCGCTGTACTTCGGCGGCAGTGTCGTGACCTTGACGATGGAGTTCGCCCACTGGGATGCCCTGGATGAAATCTCCGTCCGCGAGAAGATGACCATTGAGCGCATTGTCTCGACACTCACGGATTGCTGGGATTTGGAAGAAGTCACGTCCTTGCTGAGGCAACTGACCGTGACTTATTTCAAGGACGCAACGCCCTCTTGGAGGCCAGACCGCAGCGAGCACGATGGCGGCGCCCTGCTCCGCAAGGTGCTTGGCAATATATCTACCGCGTCGTGACGGTTCCGGTTCTCCATTGCCTCAGTGAACCAGTTCGCCGAGGATAGCCAGCAAGGAGTCGGCAACCGATGGCGTCGAAAGGGTGTCGATTGGTGAACTTCTCGGGATGCTGGCAGCGGCGGAGGGAGGCTTGAGCCTCAATTAGCTTTTTTCTCTACTGGATAAGTTTCTGGAAGCTCGGACGCGTGAAACCTGCTGCCGGACTTACTGGGTGCTTACTTGAGCGAGTCGAGCGTTTGGGAGGGGGTGGCTAAGTGCCTGATTTGGAATGGTTGGGGGACTAGGATTCGAACCTAGGCTGGCGGAGTCAGAGTTCTTGTGTCAGTAATCTCACAGGCTTCGCCAGTCTACGCCAGACTTGTATAAATTTTGTTCCGACAGGATTTCACATTTGGCGTAACTGACAATGATTGCCAGCGGTACGCCCTGTTTGCCATTCTCGTGATTACTGGGTGATTACTGGAACCGGATACCAGGCAGGCTATCAGGTGGAGCGCGATGCCGAAGACGAGGATCACAAAACGGGCGGTGGACGCCGCCGTCGCCGACGGGCGCGATCGCTACCTTTGGGACGCCGAGGTGGCCGGTTTCGGGCTCAAGGTGGCGGCCGGCGGCACGAAGACCTACCTTGTCCAGTACCGCATGGGCGGCCGCAGTTCGCCGACGCGGCGCTGCACCATCGGCCGCCATGGCTCTCCCTGGACGCCCGAGCAGGCTCGCCAGGAGGCGCGGCGGCTGCTGACCGAGAT
>DASQKT010000363.1:0-2924 GCA_035630415.1 Skermanella sp. | reverse complement strand
TCGACCGCCAGCACCATTTCCGCAGCGCCCGCCAGCGCGTCGCGCCGGAGCTTCATCGGCACCGTGCCCGCATGGTTCGCGGAGCCGCCGACCCGCACGATGAAGCGCGACGCCCCGTTGATGCCGGTGACGACGCCGACGCCCAAATCCTCCGCTTCCAGCACCGGCCCCTGCTCGATATGAAGCTCGACATAGGCCAGCACCTCCTCGGGCCGCCGGGCGGCCGTGGCGATGGCGTCCGGATCGCCGCCGAATGCCCGCAGGGCGTCGGCGTACCCGACCCCGTCGGCATCCGCCACGCCCAGCGCCGCGCCGTCGAAGGTGCCGGCGATGGCGCGGCTGCCAGTCAGCGTTACGGGAAAGCGGACACCCTCCTCATCGCCGAACCCGATCACCTCGATGGCGAACGGCAGCCGCTCGGCGCGCCGGTTCAACTCGGCCACCGCCGCGACGCCAGCCAGCACGCCGAAGTTCCCGTCGTATTTGCCCGCATTGCGGACGGTATCGATGTGGGAGCCGATCAGCAGGGCAGGCAATCCCGGCCGGTCTCCCTCGTAGCGCCCGACCACGTTCCCGGCGGCGTCGATCCTGCCGGTCATGCCGGCCTCCGCCATCCAGGCGATCAGCCGCTCCGCCGCCGCCTTGTGTTCCTTGGTCAGGAACAGCCGCGTCAGGACGCCGGGTTCAGCCGTGAAGGTGGCAAACTCCTCCAGCCGGTCCATCAGCGCTTGGCCGAGATCGTGCTGAGGCTGCCCTGTTATCTGATAAAGCCGCAGCAGTGCTATCCGCTCGACTTGTCCGAGGGCCGTCTGGAACTCCTGATCCGGCGTATTGCCGACCCGCTTCTCGAAGGCACGCAAGATGTCGTGCCGGTCCAGCCCGCGCACCGCGATGATGAAGGGGAAGCCGAACTTCGCCTGATACGCGTCGTTCAATTCCTGGAAGCGGGCGAACTCCTCCGCCGTGCAGCGGTCAAGGCCCGCTCCCGCCTGCTCCGCCGAACTGTCGGCGGTCAGCTCGCCCGCCAGCGCCAGCTTTCCGGCCAAGTCCGGATGGGCGCGCAGGACGACCATCTGCCGCTCCGGCCCAGCAGCCCTGAGCACTGATGCCATGGCGGCATGAAGTCTGCCGACATCGGCATGCAGCAGACCGGGATCGGCGGCAAGTGCAGCCTCCGCGATCCAGGGCGAATGTTCGAAGACGCCGCCAAAACGGGCAATGAAGCCATCGGCGTCAAGATCGCGGGCCAGATTTTTAGAATTATCCGGAGACATTTGCACCCTTCCACCAATAGCATCTGTGGGTAAAGCTACCGTCTCAGACGGAGTTTGGACCTTTGCGAAAGTTTTGAAAGTCTTTCCGGCCGTGCCGTATCGACGGCCTGGGCAGATTAGTGAAATATTTACTAAGAAAACTCCGCAAAGCGATAACAAGCGGAAACTAAGACAGGCAAGGAGAGACAGATGGGGACGATGGCCAATAACACGGAATCCACGGGGCGGCTCACCACCCACGTCCTCGATACCATGCACGGCAAGCCGGCGGCAGGCCTTTCCGTCACCTTATTCCGAATCACCGGCGACGACCGCGAACTCGTCCTGACCACCAGGACCAACTCCGACGGCCGCTGCGACGCGCCGCTGCTGTCCGGCGCCGCCATGGTCCCCGGCGTCTACGAACTGGTGTTCGACGTGGCGGCCTATTTCCGCGAAGCCGGCGTCGCCCTGGAAGACCCGCCGTTCCTCGACCGCATTCCGCTCCGCTTTGGCCTGTCGAATGCAGGGCAGCATTATCATGTGCCGCTGCTGGTAAGCCCCTTCGCCTATTCCACTTATCGCGGTAGCTGAACGCTGAGGAGAACCGCACCCATGCGCGATTGCGTGAGATTCCTGCTGGGCGACGAGCTGAAGGAAATCCGGAACGTCGATCCGACGATGACGGTGCTCGACTGGCTGCGCCTGTCCGAACGCAAGACCGGCACCAAGGAAGGCTGCGCCGAGGGCGACTGCGGCGCCTGCACAGTGGTCATCGGGCGGCTGGACGGCGATGCCATCCTGTACGAGGCGGTCAATGCCTGCATCCGCTTCGTGGCGACCCTGGACGGCTGCCAGGTCCTCACCGTCGAACACCTGAAGGCAACGGATGGGACTTTGCATCCGGTGCAGCAGGCGATGGTCGATTGCCACGGCTCCCAGTGCGGCTTCTGTACGCCGGGCTTCGTGATGTCGATGTTCGCCCTCTACCACAACGTTCCCAACCCAACGCCGGCCGGCATCGACGACGCCCTTGCCGGCAACCTCTGCCGCTGTACCGGCTACACCCCTATAGCGGCGGCCAGCCAGCGCATGTACGAATTGGCCGCTCCCGCGAGCGACCGTTTCGCCCACGCCCGCACCGCCATCGCGGAAGGGCTGAAGGCGCTTCGGGACGACGAAACGCTGCGCGTCGGCGAAGGCAACCGCGCCTTCTACGCTCCCGCCACCCTGGACGCCTTCGCAACCTTGCTGGCCGAGCACCCGGAAGCCCGCATCGTCTCCGGTGCCACCGATGTCGGCCTCTGGGTCACCAAGTTCCAGCGCGTCCTCGACACCGTCATCTACACCGGACGCATCCAGGGCTACCGCGACATCACCGACACCGGCGATACGCTGGAGATCGGGGCAGGGGCGACATACACCGACATTCAGACCCCCATCGCCGCCCTTTACCCCGACTTCGGCGAGCTGATCCGGCGCATCGGTGCCCTCCAGGTCCGCAACGTCGGGACCATCGGCGGCAACATCGCCAACGGCTCTCCCATCGGCGACTCGCCCCCCGCACTGATCGCAGCAGGCGCCACGCTGGTCCTGCGCTCGGCGTCGGGCCGGCGCAGCATGCCGATCGAGGAATTCTTCATCGACTACGGCAAGCAGGACCGCCGCCCG
>DASQKT010000362.1:0-2589 GCA_035630415.1 Skermanella sp. | reverse complement strand
GGTAGATTTCCGGCGGCACCAGACAGGCGGCCTGAAGGGTGATCCGGCCTGCCCAGCGTTCGCGCATCTCGGCGACTACCGGCCACGAGATCTCCGCCTGCCTGCCGACCGAGTCCAGATGGGTGCGGACAGCACTGGTGCCGTGGGCATAGGAGCATTTCAGGCCGAACTCCATCCGGGCCGCGACATCGCCGGCGCTCCAGTTGGCTTCCCGATCCCGCGCCACGGCATGGAGAGCGCCCATGAAGGTGCCGTCGGGGTTCTCCTGGCGCGGCCAGATATGACCCTTGTCCAGATGGGTGTGAAGATCGACCGGACACGGCCATACCTGCCCGCGCTCCAGGTTGACCCCCGGTCCGCAGCAGGGGGCCGTTCCCCCCGGCACCACGGCGCTGATCCGGCCATGCTCGATCCGCAGGTCGACGAACGCCAGCCCGTCCTTGTCGGCTCCTGCCTTGACCTCCGGCGAGGGGTCGGCCAGCAGGCACAGTGGCGCCAGGGCTTTCTTCAGCCAGAATTTCGCACCCTGGGAGGAGCCGGCGAATGTCGCGTGGAAGCGGCTGTGCATTTTCAGGCAACCGGTTCTGGGAAGGGAGAGGCAGCGGTGCTGCGAAACCGTCGCTCAGGCTGCGCCATATCGCCGGGCTCGGCAAGGGCGGCGGAGGGGGCGAAGGTTTGAACGGTCACGGTACCGGAATGATCGCCAGATTGATCGATGGCCTGGGAAAAAGGAGGGCGGGACCCATGCGGAGGGGACCAATGCCCCGCCCTCTCAAGTGAACACTCGCGGCTAAATCCGCTATTAATAGGTAAGCAAAAACCGTACCAGAAATTTTCCAAGCAATACCCTGCTTCCATAAGTCACATTTGCATCGAAAAGCGGCGGCGTTGAGGCACATGATGAAAGTTCAGGCAGCAGCCAGCTTCCATTATACGCGGTCCCGCAAGGCATCGAGCGGAAAGCGGTCGACCTCGCCCAAAAGCTCGACAAGGCAACTGGCCGCATGATCGATCAGAGCGGCGCCGCGCGTCGCGTCGGCATCCCTCGCATCGCCGCAGGCGCCGAACAGGTTGAGGTCCTGGGTCTGCCAGCCGAACCCGATTTTGCCTTCCGGCGTCAGGTATTTGAACTCCTGGGCCATCTCGATGCTGAGGCTGTCGAACTTGCGGCGCTCCGCCTGTCGCACCAGATCGGGATGCAGATGGAGCATAATGGACGTCTCGATAGCACCGCCATGGATGCCGTGCTCCACCTCGGACGGCGGGAAAAGCCCGTCGGGCAGGCCGGGGCTGAACCAACTGCACGTCACGACGAACATCTTCAGGCGGACCCGCAGGTCGCGGGCGACGATGTCCATGATCTGCGGCTGGCCGCCATGGCTGTTGAACAGGACCAGCTTGCGGATACCGGCGCGGTGGACGCTCTCGCCGATCTCGGTCCAGACGCGGATCAGGGTTTCCGCCGACAGCGACAGGGTACCGGGGAAAGCCTGATGCTCGTCGGACTTGCCGACGGGCATCATCGGCAGAATCAGGACCGACAGGTCTTCCGGGATCTGGGGAACGGCCCGCCCGACGATGCCGCAATTTATGGCACTGTCCACCCAGACCGGCAGATGGGGGCCATGCTGCTCCACGGCGCCAACCGGAAGCACGGCGATCGTGCGTTCGGTATCGATTCCCGCGAAATCCTTGGTCGTCAGATCCTGCCAGTAGCGGCTCCGCGAAGCAGTCATCTAACCTTATCCTCCCTCGAATATACCGAGCAAAACCCACTCGGGACGCCTTTAACGGATCATCGTCTTCAAGTAGCATGCCAGCGCTGTAGTTCTGACGGGGACAGCCGGGGAGGGTTGTGGTGCTCATTGCTCAAATCAGCGATCTGCATGTCGCGGCCGAAAGTGCGCTGGTCGTCGGCAAGGTCGATTCGCGCGCGACGCTCGCCGACGCGGTCGCCCGGCTCAACGCCCTTCGGCCACGCCCCGATCTGGTCGTCATTACCGGCGATCTGGTAAATGGGCCGAAGCCGGGCGAGTACGAGGCCCTGGCGCCGCTCCTGGAGCCGCTGACGCTCCCCTGGTGCGCCATTCCCGGCAACCATGACGACCGCGCGGCCTTGCGGCGGTTCTGCGCCGGACAGCCCTGGCTGCCGCCGGACGGTCCGTTCTTCCAGTACACCGTCGATCATCTGCCGGTGCGAATCATCGCGCTGGACACCCAGGTGGCGGGCGAAGTCCCCGGACTGCTGTGCGACCGGCGGCTGGACTGGCTGGCCGACCGGCTGGCGGAGGCGCCGGGACGGCCGACGATACTGCTGATGCACCACCCGCCTTACGAGATCGGCATCGGCTTCATGGACAAGCTGCGCTGCTTCGGAGTCGAGCGTCTGGCGGAACTGGTCGAGCGCCATCCGGCCATCGAGCGGATATTGTGCGGCCACGTCCACCGGCCGACCAGCGTCCGCTGGCACGGCACGCTGGCCAGCACGGCGCCCGCCGTCTCGTTCCAGTTCGCACTCGAACTGGACCCGGAAGCCAAAGGCCTGTGGACACAGGAACCGCCGGGAATAGCGCTGCACTACTGGCGCGA
>DASQKT010000361.1:0-13345 GCA_035630415.1 Skermanella sp. | reverse complement strand
GCCAGCACGTCATGGATGCGCGACGTCGCGTAGAGCGTCAGCGGCTGGCTTTCCCGCAGGTTTATCAGCCCGCAGACATGGTCCACGTCGCCGTTGGTCAGCACCGCACCGATGATCGGGCTGTGCCGGCGTCCTGACTTCGGGTGGAGCAGGGGGGTATCGAGGATCTGCTTGCGCAGATCGGGCGAAGCGTTCAAAAGGAACCAGCTTTCGCCGTCGGCGCTTATCGCAAGGGAAGACTGCGTACGCGGCTTGGCGGCGGCATCGCCGCTCCATGCCCTGCGACAGGTATCGCAGTTGCAGTTCCATTGAGGGTAGCCACCGCCGGCGGCCGAGCCCAGCACAACTATTTTCACGGCCGTATCCAGTCTTCAACCGCAGGCGGTGCGGGTAGTGTAGGGTAGGTTTAGATTTCGGCGCAGGCGTAGCAGTTGATTTCCATGCCGACGGCGATCTCGACGATCCGGGGGGTCTTCCACTTCATAGCGTAATCCTCTCCTGGTTGGACATACGAGCGAAGCTCGTGGTTGGATACCTTGAGCACAGCTCGCCTCACCATTTTGTGGGTGATGGACTTACATAATAGCGATCCGGACGAGACTGTAACGCTGTACTTTGGTCTAAGACCGTTTGGGTCAAGGGGCAGGCCCCAATTTGGAACGGTTGAAAACCAGCTTGGTAACATCCGGAATTAGCGGAGATACCGATCCGCACCCTGTCGGTCCCCTTCCTCGCCGGAGACGCCCGAGGAACGTTCGTTGTCCACCCGCCGTACGTGCCGTTTCTCGGCGTACCACTCGGTCACGACGACTCCGACCGCCAGCCAGAAGCCGCCGACGACATAGCCGCTGGCGACGTCGCTGAGGAAGTGGACGCTTAAGTAAATCCGGCTGAAGCCGATCATGGCGATCGCCACCGCTCCCCAGAACACCACCTCGAACCGGGCATGCGGCTTGGTCTGGATCGTCCGCCAGACGCTATAGGCGATGAAGCCGTAGACGGAAATGGCCGCCGTCGCGTGGCCGCTGGGGAAGGCCGGGCTGTGCGCCTCGATCAGGTCCCAGTTGGCCGGGCGTTCGCGCGCGATGATGTATTTGGCGCTCCAGGTCGTGACCTGGGCGCCCAGCACGCAGATCCAGTACGGAATGACCAGATGCCCCCGGCTACTGCTCCACCACAGCAGGGAGGCCACCAGCCCGACGATGGTCGTGGTCGGGCCTTCGCCCCACAGGGTCAGCCAGACCATGGCGTCGATGAAGGGCTGGACTCGGTGCGCGTCGAACCAGCGGTCCACCGCGTTGTCCAGCCTGACCAGCCCTTCGGCCTCGTGAAGTTCCTGCACCAGCCCGCCGAACAGCGCTATCAGATACAGGGAGAACAGGACCATCAGCGTCAACGGCAGCCCGTCGAACCGTTTGGTCCGGAGCCGTGCGGCGGTGAAGCGGAAAGCCCGTGGAAAGCGCTGTTCCAGCAGCGCCACCACCGGCCGGTCGCGCACCCAATGTCGCGACATGCGGACGGGACCCTGCAATCTGGCGGCGCCATGGCGGATCAGCATCATCGCTCCCCATGCCAGACCATAGGCGAGGGCCAGACCGAGCAGCAGGATGCCGGAGGCCAGGAGCAGGTTGAAGGTCGTTATGGCCGGTCTCCGGGTGACGATGAGCGCAAGGTGCCGGTCAAACCCGCGACCGGCTTATCGGTTCCCGATCGGCAGTGTAACGGGAACGCGCCTGCCGGTCATGCCGGCATCGACATCGCCAGAAACCCCTGCCGTATCAGCCGAAGAAGCCGATCCGGTGGACGACGCCGATGCTGACCCGGCGCATCAGCTCGTACAGCCCGTTCATCGGCGTGAAGATGTCCTCGTTCTCGCGCTGATAGTTCTGGCTCTCGTCGCTGGCATAGGTCGCGCGCTCGCCGAAGTCGCCGGTCACGGCGGTATCCGTCGTTGCCGGGAAGATGCGCTCCAGCTGGCTGACCGCCGTCGGGATGTCCAGGTGCAGCACCCGCAGCAGCAGCCGGGCATGGGTCGTGTTGTGCTGGTTGCTGAACTGCGGGATGTGAGTCGATAGCAGGAAGATCTCGTGGATCAGCGCTACCCGGACCGCATGCAGCACGCCAAGCTGCTCTCTCGCCGCTCCGCTCACCAGCGCCCCGCAGCCGCCGCCCTCGATCTGCGCCAGACCGTTCCGCAGGATACAGAAATCGGCGAACAGCTTGCGGCCGACCTTGGTCTGGCGGGCATGGAGCTGGGTGTCCTCCAGATATCCCGCCAGCCGCCGCATCTGCTCCGCCCGCGCGCGATCCGGAGTCTTGGCCGCCCGCAGCAGCCACAGTCCGGGGTCTAGCGTATCGATATAGGCCCGCAGCGCGTTGGGCGACGCGATGGCGGCCCCGTACTCGACCATGCCGATCAACTGGCGGAACCGGTTGGAGCGCAGGTAGAGCTGGCGGAACCGTTCCGGGTCCTTGTCGATCGCCTCGCCGACGCCGCTGATGGTATTGGCCGGCAGGCCCAGTTGCTGAAGGATCGCGTTGTGCGGGATCGCCCGGATCTGGCTGACCGATGCCTGCTCGATATCGTCGTTGCCGTCGTGCTGGCGCTTGATCGCGCGGCTGCCCGACGGATAGAGCAGGTTGGTGCCGAAGGCGCCCAGCAGCGTCGCGTAGTCCTGGCTCTTGACCAGCGAGACCTGGAACTCCTTCACCGTCGTGAAGAACTCGGTGATGTAGTCGGGGTCTTCGTAATAGGGATCGTTCCGCGCCTCGCCCCGGTCGCCGAACATGTGTTCCAGGATGCGGGTGATCACCGCCAGCGCCCCGGCAGGCGTCACGAAATACAGGAAGCCGTCGCCGCCCTGGAAGCTGACCTCCTGCTTGAAATCGACCTTGTTGTCGGCAAGGTACTCCAGCGAATACGGCGTGGCCGTATAGCTCAGCCGTTCCTCGAAGCCCGCCGGGTGCGCCCCCCGGCCGATCGATTCGCCGTGGGTGTCGAAGATGACGAGCTGGACGCCCGTCAGCCCGTGCTTGGGGAACAGCCGGGCGATGCGCAGCCGCAGCCGCTCGATCGACGCCGAGGCCGGCGTCTGTCCCAGATAGCGCCCGGCGTCGGAAAAGCCGGTCTGGATGCACAGCCGGCCGCGCGCCTGGACATAGGCCCGGTAATGCGGGTTGTCGAGCAACTGGTCGATCACCCGGCTGCCCTGTTCCAGCGCCTTTTCCGTCTCGAACAGCGGGCTGATATCGACCTTGTCGGCGACGCCGAACAGCTTGGCGTAATAAAGCGCCGTCAGCGGCGTGAAGGCGGCCTCGCACTCGGCGATCAGGAAGCGGACCGGCGTGGTCGCATCGGCGTATTTCAGCATCTGCGCCACGATCATGAACAGCCGCTTGGCGGATGTCCGCTCCGACATGATCGAGCCGAAATTGATCGTTTGCGGCCTGACCTTGTCCAGCAGGTCGTTCAGCGAGTTCAGGTAGGATTGCCGGTAACGCGGATCGTCGGGAGCCGTCTCCATCCCGACGGTCTTGCGGATTGCGTTGTGAAGCTGGGTCGCGTTGATCCGGACATGGGTGTGGGCCATGCCGAGCCCGTAGTTCGCCATCTCCGCCCGCAGGGTGCAGAGCCGGTGGATAGCCGGCTGGCTCGCCTCTTCAGCCGCTCCGGCCAGCCGGATGATCCGATCGATCAGCCCGATCGCCTGCGTGTTGTCGATCAGGCGCAGCGAGATGCCGTCGTGCATCCGCTGGGCGATCCGCTGGATATGGGGGGCGGCCTCGGCCCCTCCGGGGTCCTGGCCGAACACGCCGATCTCGTCGGTCACCTCGTTGATCGCCAGGGCCAGCCGCGATTCCAGAAGGTCCAGCGTGTGGCGGATGTCCTCGCCTCCCGATGCCGGTCCTCCCGCTTCCTGCTTGCCCGATTTCTGTCTGCCGGATGTCAGCTCGCGCACCGCCCGGACTTCCTCCCGGTAATGGCGAAGCTGCCCCGCCTGCACGATCAGGCGCTTCCGCAGCGTGTCGGTCCACTTGATGTCGGATCGTCCGTCCAGGTCGTAGCCGACCCAGCTCGCCACCGTGATCAGGCGCGGCGTCAGCTCGGTCCAGCGGTCGGGATAATGGTTCGCCGCCACGTCATGGACGATGGCGTAGAGCCGCCGCAGGGCAGCCTGGACGTTGCCGATCGCGATCAGCGACAGGTTGTGCTCGCGCGTCAGGCTCAAATCGTCGTCGGGACGGTGGACCAGTCCCGCCATATGGTCGACCAGCTCGCTTCGGGTCGAGTCCGACAGCGACGTCCCGTCGCCGGCCCGTCCCGATGCCAGCGTGGTCAGCAGCTCCATCAGCTCGCCCGACAGGTTGAAGGTCGGATGGGCGGTCATGACGATGCCGAACAGTTCATGCTCCACCTGGGCGCGGAACTGTTCGAACGGGACAGGCGCTTCGGCGCCGGGCGGCAGCGCCAGTGCTTCGATCCTGGCCGTCAGGATGCGGATATTGGCGTCCGGGTCCATTTCCCCGACATAGCGCTTCAGCCGCGCGGCGCGGCCGATGAAGCCGTCGGCCGACAGGTACTGGATCAGTTGCTCGAGCGTCGCGTAGGAGACGGAGCCGTCCTCGATCCGGCGCGACATATCCAGCGCCACCCGCTGGATCGGGTTGCTGAACGGATCGTCGTCGGTCGCGTCGTCGAAGCGCCTGAGCGCCGCCACCAGCTCGGCGGTAAGGGCGGCCAGATCGGCGGGCGCCGCGTCAGCCGGCGGAAAGCACGCGTCCTTCGTCAGTAGCGGCCAGTTCAGCCCGGTAATCTCCGCCTTGTCGGTCGAGCTGTCGGTCGAGCGGGCGGGAGAGATCGTGACCGGGGCGTCCTGCTGCATGGTGCGGGCTTTCGTCGAACGGGGGCTGCGGGCGGAATTGGACCGGCCGGCACTCAGGGCGGCTTTGCCGGGGGAGTCCGCAAGAGGGCGCCGTGGCATGGCGTCGGTTGCTCCTGGCGCTGGCTCCGGAGGGGAGGTCTTGGCGGTGGCGGGATGGCGCCGTATTGCTGCGCCGCGACACGGGAACGATGCGGCTGACCTACCGGTCTGTCAACGCCAATTCCCTTTGATTTATGGAAAAATCCGGCATGCGGAATTACCGGCCGAACTACCGGGATGAGAGGTTCAACCTGACGCCGCCTGCTTGCTAGACTGGGCTCATGACGACAGGTGACCCCACTCCCGCCGAACAGGCCGACACAGCGGCCTTCCTGGCCGATCCCGCCACCCATGGTGGTTCCGGTGTCGAGCGGATCGACACCCATGGCAGCATGGTCTTTCTGGCCGGCGACCGCGTCTACAAGCTCAAGCGCGCAGTTCGTTTCCCGTACATGGACTACGGCACGCGTGAGAAACGGGCCGCCGCCTGCGAAGCGGAGGTCCGGTTGAACCGCCGCATGGCGCCCACTCTCTATCTCGGCGTGGCTCCCGTGCTGCGCGGCAAGGAAGGCGGCCTGTTCCTGGGACCCGTAACCGTGAGCGCGCGGGGAGAGGCAGAGGACTGGGTGGTCGTGATGGCGCGCGTCGCTCAGGACGACCTGTTCGACCGGATGGCGGAACGCGGGGCGCTCGACGCGGGTCTGATGCGGCGGCTGGCCGACGCCATCGCGGATTTCCATGCCGCCGCCGAGCGCTTCACCGACCGGGGCGGGCACGCCGCGATGCGCTGGGTGGTGGACGACAACATCGCCGAACTCGGCGAACGGCCCGACCTGTTCGAGCCATCGAGGCTGGCGGAACTGGCCGACCGCAGCCGCGCGGCGCTCGACCGGCACGCCGGCCTGCTGGACCGACGGCGCGACGGCGGTCTGGTTCGGTTCTGCCACGGCGACCTCCACCTGCGGAACATCTGTCTGGTGAAGGGGCAGCCGACGCTGTTCGACTGCATCGAGTTCAACGACGACATCGCGATCATCGACGTGCTCTACGATCAGGCCTTCCTGCTGATGGACCTGGAGCACCGGGGCCTGCGCCCGCTCGCCAACGCCCTGTTCAACCGCATGGTCGAGCGGACCGGCGATATCGACGGGCTGGCGCTGCTGCCGCTGTTCCTGTCCACCCGTGCCGCCGTTCGCGCCAAGGTCGAGGCTTCTGCCGGCAAGGACCGGTCGGCGCGGGACTATTTCGACCACGCGCTCAGGGCGATCGACCCGCCGGGGCCGAAGCTGGTGGCGGTCGGCGGGTTGTCCGGCTCCGGCAAGACCACGGCCGCCCGTGCCCTGGCGCCCGATGTCGGTCCGGCGCCGGGGGCAGTCGTGCTTCGCAGCGACGCTCTGCGGAAGGAACTCTGGGGCGTTGCCGAGACCGATCGCCTGCCGCCCGACGCCTATACGCCCGAGATGACGCGCCGTGTCTATGCCGAGTTGGCGGACCGGGCGCGCAGGGTCATGTCCGCCGGGCACGGCGTCATCGTCGATGCCGTCCATGCCAGGATCGAGGAGCGCGAGGCGCTGGAGGACATGGCGCGCGGATCAGGCGTGCCGTTCCGGGGCGTCTGGCTGGAGGCCGACCCCGAAACCCTGGTCGCCCGCGTCAAGGCCCGGACCGGCGATGCCTCCGACGCGGACGAAACCGTGGTCCGCCGCCAGCTTACATATGACCTTGGTCAGATCTCGTGGCCGCGCATTGCCTGCCGGAATGGTGATAGTGCCGACTATTCAAAACTAGGACAAATTATCGGCTAATTGATAGAAATGTAGCATTGGTGGTAGTGAGCTATTCTGTTGCCGAATTGATGTGAGTCATTGAGAACGGGACGGCGCGGTCTTAAGCTCCCGACGATAACAGACTTCCTGCTGAAATAAGGGAGCGATCAAAATGCTTCGAAAAATTCTTGTGCCGGTGACCGGCCGCGACAGCGATCGGGCTGTCCTCGCCATGGGGTTCACGGTCGCCAGGATCTTCGATGCCCATGTCGAAGCGCTCCACGTCAGCATCGACGCGCGCGACGCCATACCGATGCTGGGCGATGGCATGTCGGCCGCCCTGATCCAGGAATTGATGAAGGCGGCGGAGAAGGACGCCGCGGCCGATGCGGAAACCGCCCGCCAGCATTTCGAAGCCGCCCGCGCCGCGGCTCAAGCCGCAGTGACCCAATCGGCGCCGGGGCCGGGCATGGCGTCCGGCTGGTTCAAGACCGTGACCGGCCGTATCGACGACATCGTCCCCGACGAAGCGCGCCTGTCGGATCTGGTGGTGTTTTCACAGGCAGCGGGCCGAGGCGACAACCGGATGGCCGTTACCCTGGAATCGACGCTGCTCGACTCCTCCCGGCCGCTGCTGCTGACGCCGGAGCGCCCGCCGGCCAAGGTCGGCAGCACGATCGCCATCGCCTGGAACGGCAGCGCCGAATGCACCCGTGCTGTGGCCGCCGCCATGCACTTCCTGCTGAGGGCAGCGACGGTCCATATCCTGACCGCCCAGACCTCCGCGACCGCGCCGGAGGAAGGCGGCCGGCTGGCGGACTATCTGGCTTGGCACGGTATTCAGGCCAGCATTCATGTGGTGAAGCCGATCGACGAGCCTGTCGGCAGCGCGCTCGTCACCCGAGCGTCGGAACTGGGGGCGGATTTCATGGTCATGGGTGGCTATGGCCACAGCAGGGTCCGCGAAATGATCCTGGGTGGCGTCACCCGCTATATCTTCGACCACCCGAGCCTGCCGGTTCTGATCGCCCACTAGCCCGCCGGCGCACCGACAGGCGGGAAGCATCGCCCCCGCCGCACCCGTCCCACCAGGACGAGAAAGATACCGTCCCATGCGGACGCAAAACATAGAGAAGAGCCCCGCCGGTGCCGCTGCGCCGTCAAGGGGCCTCACCCCCGGAGGAGTCGCAGACCATGATCACCATTGAGGACTGCATTGCACTGAGCGAACTGACCGAACCCGAAATCCTCGCCATCGCCGAACACGAGCACGTGCCGGAAATGATCGCCGTCGAGATGGGCAACTACCTGCTTCACCGCCCTGACGGCGAAACCTGCATCAAGGGCATCATCCTGGACGATATCAGGAAAGCCCATGAGCGCAGCGACCGGAGAAACGTCGCCCGCCTGAAGCTGGTGCTGCGCCACTTCA
The DNA here is from genome assembly GCA_035630415.1 of Skermanella sp. GTDB lineage: Bacteria > Pseudomonadota > Alphaproteobacteria > Azospirillales > Azospirillaceae > Skermanella. The sequence continues at coordinate 5,225 of DASQKT010000361.1, read as the reverse complement.
TGGACACCCATGGGGTGACGGCCGTAAAGCTCTGCTGATCGGAATTTCCCTCCGATCGATGCATGGACCCGGCCGCCGGGCTAACAAGGTTCCGGCAACCGGGCTCCATGCACTGCGGGTCAGCGCTTCGTCACAGCGCATAGATCAGTTTGTTGCCGATCCGGCGCGCCATCGTGATGCCTCCCGCCGCCGCCGTCAGGGCGATGACATAGGTTGCTATCATAAGGTCCAGCGTCGGGGCGGCCCCTCCGTGCAGCAGCACCTGCACGGAGCCGAACAGCATGGCGAAGGGGTTGTACTTGACGAAGACCTCGATCGACTTCGGCACCATGGTCCAGTGATAGACGACGGGGGTCAGCCAGAACATGACCGAGAAGAACAGGTTCAGCAGATGGGGCAGGTCGCGGTACAGCACGCCCAGATAAGCCACCACCAGCCCGGCGCCATAAGTGAAGATCACGACCGGCAGCAGCACCGGCACGATCAACGCCACGATCATCAGCGCGTTGTCCGACGTGACGATGGCGACGGCCAGAAGCAAAGACATCGCGATCAGCGTGGAGAACAGCTCGCACGAAATGTCCGACAGGACGAAGATCCAATGGGGCATCGCCGTATTCTGGCAGGTGCCCTTGCGCGACGTGATCGACGTCGCGCTGTTGATCAGACTCGCGGATATGAATGTCCAGGGCAGCAGCCCCGCCGCAAGGTAGACAAAGTAGTTTTCGATCGGAACCTTGATGATAAGGCCGAATGCGAAGAAATATACGATCAACTGTACCAGCGGGTTCAATAACGACCAGCCCATGCCGATCAGAGAGCCGCAGTACTTCTTGTAAAGCGATACGCCGGCAATGAAGTGAACGATTTTCAGCTCGGTCTTCAGGGTCTCGCTCAATACCATGGTGTCACCCGTACCGTCTGGCGTAAATGTCGAGGATCTTATCCGTGGGGCCGTCTTCGACCATTCGCCCGTGGTCCAGCAGGATGCTTCTGTTGCAGACTTCGCGGATCAGTCCGGCGGAATGGCTTACCAGGATCACGATGGGGGTACGCTCGATATGCTCCATCATCGCGGCCTGCGATTTCCGGACGAAGTGGGCGTCGCCGGTGGCGAAGACCTCGTCCAGAATCAGGATGTCGGGTGTCTGGAACAGCGAGGTCGCGAAGGTCAGCCGGGCCTGCATGCCGCTGCTCAGCGTCTGGAACTGGGCATCGGCGAACTCCGTGAGTTCGGCGAAATCCAGGATGGCGTCCTCGATATCCCGGCTGTGCTGGGCGAGACGGTTCGAATAGGCCAGTCCCAGCTTGATGTTGAGCCGGAGTGGCAGGTCGGGTTCGAATCCCAGCCCTTGGGCAATGACCGGAGCGATGGTGCCGACGACGTTCCTGCCGCCATGGACCGGCGGCAGGATGCCCGCGATCACCTTGAGCAGCGTCGTCTTGCCCGATCCGTTGTGCCCGACGATGCCCAGCCTGTCTCCGGGGGAGACCTTGAGATCGATGGCGTCCAGCACCTTCCGGCCTGTTACGGTCTCCTTGGGCGTTCCGCGCAGCAACCCGACCATCACGCCCTTGACCGTGCGGTAGACATGCTGGCCGAAGATGACGTCGACCTTGTCGAGACTGACCGAAGCTTTCGACGAATGGACTTCGGTATCCCTCTGGGCCATCAACTGCTCGAAGGCCGTGGGAGCCATGTTGTTCACGCTATCGTCCCCATCCTGCCCATTCCCATCCTGCCCATTCCCATCCTGTTCGTCCGCGACGCCGGGAGGCGCCGCGGGCCTGAAGTCCGTTGTCGCAGCTTGGTTCATTTTGCGGTCGGGCGGAGGATCAAGCCTCCCGCCTGTCCCGGTTGTTCCACTACCGGAACGACCATGTCGAAGCGCAGATCGATCCGCTGGCTGCGGGGTTGCGGAGGATCGTGCTTCGCCGGGATGCTCTTCTCCGCTTCCTGTTTGCCAGCCTCTTTCTTGCCGGCGTCCTTCTTGGCGGCTGCGCCCTTTGCGGGCGGCGGAGCGGGTTTCGCGGGTTCGGCCACGGGTTGGGCTGGTACGGGTTCCACCGGCGCCGGCTCCAGGGGCCACTGCACGCCCATTCCCCGTATGTCGAGCAACCGCTCCGCCGCGTCGTTGCGCAGGTCCAGCAGGGGTGCGCCGGCGCCGAGAAGGCCGCTCAGCAGGTGGACCGCACGGGCGCCGGTCAGGCTTTCCGCCTCGGCGGCCGTTTGCAGGCCGGGTTCGGCATGGGTTTCGATCCGGACCGTCCGCAGCAGCACTCCGGCGAAAGGCTGGCAGGCAGCCGCGTCCGGAGCCGGAGCCCCGGCGGCCATGCAGGGAAGCCAGCGGCCGAGCGCTTCGCCCAGGTGGGAGATCATGGTCTGGCCGGCCGGCAGCAGGCTCGCCCCCTTGGCCGCGAAGTACTGGCCGGCCGGCAGGCGCAGCAGTCCTTCGCGCGGCGCGCTTTCGACCTGGATGCCGCGAGACGCCAGAAAGTCCCGGATCGTCTCGATCAACCGGGCGCGCACCGCGATTTCCGTATCGACCGGGGACGGCCGGTCGAGCGGCATGGCGGGAACGTCCAGTTCCGCCTTGACGCGCGCCTCCGCCTTGGCTTCCGCTTCCGCCACCGCGTCGACCCTGTCCTTGCGGACGTCCAGGGCGAAGACCATGGCGATGATGATGAAGATGAACAGCATCCCGGCCATCAGATCGGCCATGGAAGCGTAATAACCTTCGTCCTTGGAAAAGCTATCGGCTGGATGGGACATGACGGCGCCCTTCTCAGCTTACAGGAGACGGTTGTCTGTCAGCCGTCCGCTCGACGGCCATTTGTCTGGTAACGGTTTGTCTGGCCGCCGTCTGATCGACCATGGCCGCTTCAAGCCGGTCGATCGACTGGACGAGCTGGGCGAGCCGCTCCGCCAGCACCGCTCCACCGTCGCTCCCGGTCAGCGAAGGAGATGCTCCGTGACGAACGCCGCGGGCCGTAGCACCCTCGATCCGGTCGCACAGCAGGTCCAGGCGCAGGCGCAGGGACTCGACCGACATACGGAACGCCAGCGACACGATCAGCGACATCGAGATGCCGGCGACCGAGGTCAGGAACTTGAAGGTGGCGCTGTTGAGCAGATGGACCAGCGCCGCCCGCGCCTCGGCCATGTCGGCCGTCCGCATGCCCTGGCTGGCGAAATACAGGCCGGCGATCAGGCCCAGGAAGGTCATGACCAGCCCCAGTCCGACGAAGTAGTTGGGCAGCGCCTGCATCAATCCAAGGCGCAGGCCGGAGCGTTCGAGCGACGCCAGGGTGATGTAGGCCGATGGCCGGGCGCCGGAGTCGCCGGTGGCCCGCCACGCTCTCCAGTCGGGTCCCAGGAAGCTGGGGCCGAGCACCTGGTCGAGTCCCTCGCCGTGCCCGCCCTGGACCGGCGCGCGGGCGCAGTCCGAAGCCAGCTTGTCGAGCAGGCTCAGCATCGGGCGGACTTTCAGGAACACGAACCACAGGACCAGCAGGATGCCGGCCAGCACCAGACCGCCGGCCAGCAGGATCGCCGTCGCCGGGCTGCCGAAGATGGAAAGATAAACGCGCGCCAGCGGCGCTATCAGCGTGTGCAGCGTGTCCCACAGGGCTGATTCGCCGGTCGAAGGCGCCTCGTACCCGGTATTCCCCGCTCGATAGATCGCTGCGACGACGATCAAGACGGCGCAAAGCTGAAAGATACGCCTGATCGAAATATCCATTTGTCGGTCAACTCACCATGGGCGTGCTCCGGCAGCGGGAAATCCACTGATCGGAACGCGGCAGCTTCATTATAGGACCCAGGAGGCCAGCTCAATAGGAGTAGTAATCCGCCTGAATGGCGGTTGGATCGGGTACGGATACGACAATCAGCCGGAAACTTATGCCGAACTGGTTAATTAGTTGTGAGTAGAAGGTGGCCTATGCCGTTACGGTCGGTGGGGTCCGTCTATTCCAGACTGTCTATCCAAAACGTGCCGGCCTTAGAATCAGGATATCCGATCCGATGGTTTCCAGGTCTCTCGAGTGGTCCAGCCCCCTGTCGGGCACCAAGGGGCGTTTTCAGCTACAGGCCCTTCAGCAGTTGACCGACCTGGGCGGCGGCCGGTTCGAGAGCACCGGCACGGCTCCCCGTTTCGTCGTCCGAAGGGCGGGACATGGGATTCCCGGCGGCTGGATCCGCATCCGTTTCACCATTGCCGGTGCTCGTCCTTACGCAAGCGGAACGATCAGGGTGAGCCCCGAAGGCGATATGCCGACCATCAGCCATCCCCTGCCGTCGCTGCGCGACGGTCATGTCGATCAGTACATCCGGTTGCCGGACCGGGTCCGCGAGTTGTGCTTCGATCCGATGGACCAGCCAGGATTCTTCACGATCGGCGGGTTCCGCATCGATCGCATCACCCGGTTCCATGTGCTGGCGCGGGCGGCCCTTCGCAATCCCGGAAGGGCCGTCGCGGCGGTAGGTTATGTCGCGCGGCACGGTGTCGCCGCAGCCAAGCTCCGCATGGCCGAGCGGCTGAACACACCGTCGCATGACGGCTACAAGGACTGGGTCGCCTTGTTCGACACGCTTGCCGCGGACGACATCGTCGCGATCAATGCCCATATCGCGGCCATGAAGGTGCGGCCGCTGATCTCGGTCGTGATGCCGGTCTTCGATCCGGACCCCGGCCACCTTGCCGCCGCCATGGACTCCGTGCTGGGGCAGCTCTATCCCCATTGGGAACTCTGCATCGCCGACGACGCCTCGACCGATCCCGCGATCCGGCGTCTGCTAGGCGTTTACGCGGCCCGCGATCAGCGCATCCGGATCGTGACCCGTGCCGTCAACGGCCACATCTCGGCCGCCAGCAATTCAGCGCTGGAACTGGCGACCGGGGACTACGTCGCCTTGCTGGACCATGACGACCTGCTGCCGGCTCACGCGCTCTACCGGGTCGCGGCCGACATCGAGGCCCATGGCCCGGCCGACCTTATCTATAGCGACGAGGACAAGATCGACGACGACGGCCGGCGCCACGATCCGCATTTCAAGTCGGACTGGAACCCGGAACTCTTCCTGGCCCAGAACATGGTCAGCCATCTCGGCGTTTACCGGACCGATCTGGTCCGCGCCGCCGGCGGCTTCCGCCTCGGCTTCGAGGGCAGCCAGGACTGGGATCTGGCCCTCCGCGTGGCGGAACTCAGCGGACCGGACCGCA
>DASQKT010000360.1:0-3325 GCA_035630415.1 Skermanella sp. | reverse complement strand
GTGACCGCCGGAATGATGGCGAGCCACGCGCAGACCCAGGCGAATTGCGCCATTTATGAGCGTTCCCTGCCATGTTGAGGTTGAAAGCGTTCGCCCCGGACAAGGGCCTTGGCGCGGCGCCAGAGGTCGTAGACTCCGCCGACGCCGGCTTCGCCGCTGAGCAGGGGTTCGAAGCCGGCCGGGTCCCTGGTCATTCCGTCGGCGGCAAGGCGGTCCATCGTGTCGGTCAGCGCCGCTTCGAGCCGGCCGTTCCACTCCTCGACGGTGCCGCTTCCGCTTTCCATCGGTGTGCCGAAGCGGCATAGCGCTTCCGGCGTGCTTTCGTCCCAGAATGGGTATTCCAGCGCCAGCGGCACGATGACGGCATCGGGGACCCGGCGCACCAGATGGGCGAGGCCGGGACGGAGGCGGACGGGCCGGCTGCGGGCATCGGTGAAGCCGCCTTCCGCCGTGATCCACAGCATGGTGCGCGGGTCTTCCAGCAACCCGCCGGAGATCTTCAGGAAAGCCGCGGCGCCGCGAGGGTTGTCCGTTTCGATCCCGAAGATGCCGATACGGCGCATGAAGCCGTATTGCTTGAGGGCGGAGGCTTCCATCGGGCCGTAGCCGTCCCGGTCCGGAAAGCGGAGCATCGCCAGCACGATGAACATCGCCGGGTCCCACCACGAGGGATGGTTGGAATAGACGATGACCGGGCGGTCGGGGGGCAGCGAGGGCAGCGTGCCGCGCGCCAGCCGCACGCCGTGGAAACGGCGTGCGGCGTAGTAGCACATATAGCGACCGAACAGTCGAACGATGCGGGGCGAACGTGCCGCCCGCACCGCTTCGGCTGGCGTCATGCGACGCTGGCCTTCGGCCGTTCGACGGCTTCCTCCACTATGGTGGTGGGCTGAGCGCCGGAGCCCCCAACGTCTTGGTCGAGCGTATCGGCGGCGATCCAGCCCGACATCATGACCATCGGCATTCCCGGTCCCGGATGGGCTGCCCCGCCGGCGAGATAGAGGCCGGGGACTTCGCGGCTCCTGTTGCCGGGCTTGAAGGCGCCGAAGAAGCGGCCATGGCTGGCAAGACCGTAGATTGCGCCGTTCAGCACGCGGTAGCGGTCGTGGATGTCCTGGGGCGTCAGCCAGCGCTCGACCTTGATGCGGCTTTCCAAGTCTTTCATGCCGCCGGTCCGCGCCAGCTTGTCGAGGATGACGCGGCGGTATTCCGGCAGCATCCGGCTCCAGTCGTGGTGCGGGCGCATATAGGGAGTGTGGACCAATACGTAGAGCGCCTCGCCGCCGGGCGGGGCGACGCCGGGTTCGGTCCGGGCCGGAGCCGCGATGTAGCAAGTCGGATCGGGAGCCGGTTCGCCCTTGCGGTAGATCCAGTCGAACTCCTCCTCCGCGTCGCGGGAGAAGACGAAGTCGTGGTGCGCCAGATGGTCGTAGGCGCGGTCGAGCCCAAGGTAGAGCACGACGCCGGAGCAGGCCGGTTCCGGCTTGCGGCGGCGTTCGAACTTGGCGCCGATGTCGCCGCCGAGCAGTTCGCGGTAGGTCCGGACGGCATCCATGTTGGAGACGACGGCGTCCAGTTCGACCGTCTCGCCCGACGCGGTTTCCACGCCGGCGGCCCTGCCCTGTCTGGTGACGATGCGGCGGACCTCGGTGTTCAGCCGGAACTCGACGCCGAGGCTGCGGGCCAGCTTTTCCAGCGCCGCCGGTACCGCGCGGGTACCGCCCATCGGGTACCAGACTCCGCCGTCCGTCTGCATATGGGCGATCGAGCAGAGCACGGAGGGCGAGCCGTAGGGCGACGAGCCGACATACTGGACGAAGTGGTCGAGCATCTGGGCGATGCGGGCGTCCGGCACGTGCTTCCGCACCGTTCCGGCCACCGTCGTTCCCATCCGAAGGCTCATCACGTCGGACAGGGTCGATGCCGACATGTTCTTCTTGAAGTCCAGCGTGTCCCAGATGTCCTCGACCGACTTCCAGAAAAAGAAGCGTTCGGAGACTTCATGCAGACGCTTGGAGCGGGTGATGAAGTCCTTGTAGCCGGCGCCCGACGACGTGTTGGGGGCGTAGCGGTCTAAGTCGGCCGCCATCGTCTCGACGTTCTCGACCAGATCGAGGACCGAGCCGTCCTCGAAGAAGCAGCGCCATTGCGGATCAAGCCGGACGAGGTCCAGTTCCCGGTCCATGTCGCGCCCGGCCTCCGCGAAGATACGGCGCAGGACGCGCGGCACCGTCAGGATCGTCGGACCCATGTCGAAGCGGAAGCCGCCTTCCTCCAGCACGGCGGCCTTGCCGCCGGCCCAGGCGTTGGCCTCGAACAGGACGACCTTGTGGCCGCGCGCCGCCAGGGTACAGGCGGCTGCCAGACCGCCGAGACCGCCGCCGATGACGCCGATCCGTCCACCGTTACTCTGAGCGCTATCTTTCCGGGCGCTCATGATACGCGCTCCTCGACCAGGGCGGACTGTCCAGCCGCCATCAGGGTCCCAGGCTCCCAGTTTTGCGACAGACCAAGCTGATCCGCCATCAGCCGGCTGGTGATGCGGGCACTCTCGAAGATCACAGGCAGTCCGCTGCCGGGATGGGTGCCGCCGCCGACCAGATAGACGCCTTCCAGGTCCTCAAACTTGTTGCGGGGACGCAGGTGGAGCATCTGGTCGAGCGAGTGGGCCAGATTGAACGTGGCGCCGCGATAGATCTGCATGTCGTCTTCCCATCCCTGGGGCGTCAGGATTTTCTCGTAGCGAATGCGCTTCTCGATATCGGTCAGGCCGATGCGCTCCAGCCGCTTCAGCACCAGCGCGCGGTAGCGGGCCTGCTCACGCGACCAGTCTATCACGTCCATCCGGTGCGCCACCGGCACCAGGACGTAGAGGGTGCTATGGCCGGGAGGTGCGAGCCCCGGATCGGTGACGCAGGCGTTCTGGACGTAGAAGCTGGGTTCCGCCGGCAGTTCCAGCCCGTCCTCGATGTCCTTGATGTTCCGCGCGTAGTCCTTGGTCAGATAAATCGTGTGATGCGCCAAATCAGGCAACGTACCCTCGATCCCGAGATAAAGCATGAATGTAGAGCAGGAGAATTTCTTGCGGCCGATCTTCTCGTCGGTCCAGCGCTTACGCAGATGGTTCGGCACCAGATTGGTCATCGTCTGAGCGAAGTCGGAATTGATCACCAGCGCATCGGCCTTGTACTCGCCGGCACTGGTGCGGACGCCGGTCGCCTTGCGGCCCTGGAACAGGATTTCCTCGACCGGTTCGTTCAGGCGGATGCGGACACCCATCTCGGTCGCCGCCTTCGCCATCGCCGCCATGACGGCGCCGGTGCCG
>DASQKT010000359.1:0-2922 GCA_035630415.1 Skermanella sp. | reverse complement strand
CCGCGGCACTCGACCGCTCCCGGCAGCGACGCGCTGGAGCCGCCCTGGCCCGACCTGCTGATCAGTTGCGGCCGAGCCGCCGTGACGCCGGCCCTGGGCGTCCGGCGGGCCAGCCGGGGCAAGACCTTCGCGGTGCATCTTCAGGACCCGCAGATCCCGCCTCGCTTGCTCGACCTCGTCGTCGTGCCGGAGCACGATCGCCTGCGCGGTCCCAACGTCATCACGACGCGCGGCGCACTTCACCTGATCACGCCGGATAAGCTGGCGGCGGCGGCGGAGCGGCTGGGGCCGGCTTACGAGCACCTGCCGCATCCCCGGATCGCGGTGCTGATCGGCGGCACCAACAAGCTGTTCCGCATGACCCCGGTCATCATGGGAGACGTGGCGGAAAAGCTGGCGAACCTCGCCAAGCAGCACGGCGCCGGCCTGCTGGTCACCCCGTCGCGCCGGACCGGCGCCGACAACGAGGCGATCCTGCGGGCACGAATGGCCGACGTGCCGTCGGTCGTCTGGGACGGCAAGGGCGAGAACCCGTACTTCGCCTTCCTGGCGCTGGCCGACGTGATCGTCGTCACCAGCGACAGCGTGTCGATGGTGTCGGAGGCCTGCTCGACCGGCAAGCCGGTCTACATCATCGAGCTGGACGGCGGATCGCCCAAGTTCCAGACCTTCCACCGGGCGCTGAAGCAAGCCGGGATCATCCGGCCGTTCACCGGCGAACTCGACCACTGGAGCTACGAGCCGCCGGACGATACCGCCATCGTCGGCGCCGAAATCAGGCGCCGACTGGAGGAGCGGACCGGACAGCGAATCGAAGCCCCAAGGTGGGCTGGTTGACGGAGCAACCGTCCCTGCCCATGTTCAAGCGGCCATAAGTTACGTTCCGTTCCAACCATTTCAGATCAGAATCCGGGGCTTTCATCGCATGCCTGCTCATCATCATTCCAAGGTCCTGATCATCGGCGCCGGCCCGGCCGGCTATACCGCCGCGATCTACGCCGCGCGCGCCAACCTGAAGCCGATCCTGGTCCAGGGCTTGCAGCCGGGCGGGCAGCTCATGATCACCACCGACGTCGAGAACTTTCCGGGATTCGCCGACGTCATCCAGGGTCCCTGGCTGATGGAGCAGATGCAGAAACAGGCCGAGCATGTCGGAACGGAGATGTTCTTCGACGTCATCACCGAGGTCGACTTCTCCAAGCGTCCGTTCGAGGCGAAGGCTGACAGCGGCGCTCTCTATACCGGCGACACCGTGATCATCGCGACCGGCGCCCAGGCCCGCTGGCTGGGGCTGGAAAGCGAACGCACCTACGCCGGCGCCGGGGTATCCGCCTGCGCCACCTGCGACGGCTTCTTCTTCCGGGGCAAGGAGATAGCGCTGGTCGGCGGCGGCAATACGGCGGTCGAGGAAGCCCTGTACCTGACCAACCACGCATCCAAGGTGACCGTGATCCACCGGCGCGACCAGTTCCGCGCCGAGAAGATCATGCAGGAACGGCTGTTCCGCAATCCGAAGATCGAGGTGATCTGGGACACCGTCGTCGACGAGATCCTGGGCGAAGGCGGCGACGATTCGCCCAAGGCCGTCACCGGCCTCAAGCTCCGCAACATCAAGACGGATGCGGTCTCGACCCTGCCGGTCGAAGGCGTCTTCATCGCGATCGGCCACGACCCGGCGACCAAGATCTTCCAGGGCAAGGTCAACACTGACCCGGAAGGCTACATCCTGACCGCACCCGACTCGACCGCCACCAACGTGCCGGGCGTGTTCGCGGCGGGCGACGTCAAGGACAAGATCTACCGGCAGGCGGTCACGGCGGCCGGAATGGGCTGCATGGCAGCGCTGGAAGCCGAAAAGTTCCTGGCCGAACATCAGGGCTCGGCGGAGGAAGCGCTTCGCGAAGCGGCCAATCCGCAGATGATCGGGGCCTGGGAATAACCGGACCGGATAGGGCAAGGGGCCTTCCCCTTGCCCGAAACTGGCATTTTCGTGACGGTTGACCAGGAATCATGCTTTTTCAGGCCTAACTGGCGTGGCCTTGCTGTACGGCGCGGTATATCATCGCAGGGCCGGCAGCGCCGCCGGCCAAGACGATGCGACGGACGGGTTTCCTCCGTTCGCCGATGAACGGGACGATTCATGGACTGGGATAAGCTTCGGGTCTTCCACGCGGTGGCCGAAGCCGGCAGTTTCACTCATGCCGGCGAAAGCCTCAATTTAAGTCAATCCGCTGTCAGCCGACAGATCAGCGCGCTTGAGGAAAGCCTGAACGTGCCGCTGTTCCATCGGCACGCGCGCGGTCTGATCCTGACCGAGCAGGGCGAATTGCTCAACAAGACGGCCCGCGACGTCTTCGCCAAGCTGTCGATGACCGAGGCGATGCTGACGGAGAGCCGCGAGCACGCCAAGGGACCGCTGAAGATCACCACCACGGTGGCTTTCGGCACCACTTGGCTGACGCCGCGCGCCCGCGAGTTCCTTCAGAAATTCCCGGACATCCAGCTTTCCCTGCTGCTGGACGACACGGAGCTGGACCTGGGCATGCGCGAGGCCGACATCGCCATCCGCATGACGCAGCCCAGGCAACCCGACCTGATCCAGCGTCACCTGATGACGATACGGTTCCACGTCTATGGCCATGTCAGCTACCTGAAACGTAAAGGCGTGCCCAAGACGGTCCAGGAACTCGACAATCACGACCTGATCGCCTACCCGACGGACATGCGCGCCCCGATTTCCAACATCAACTGGCTGCTGGACGCCGGCGACCCGCCGCAGGGCACCCGGAACCCAATCATGCGCGTCAACAATGTATACGCGATCTTCAAGGCGGTGGAGAGCGGTTTGGGCATGGCGGCATTGCCGGATTACATGGTCGAGGGCAGCCGCGACATCGTCCGCGTCCTGCCGGAACTGAACGG
>DASQKT010000358.1:0-4539 GCA_035630415.1 Skermanella sp. | reverse complement strand
CTCCCCGTGCGGGGGCGTGGATTGAAACTGGCGGAACGGCATCTACTCGTTCGCGGCCAACGTCGCTCCCCGTGCGGGGGCGTGGATTGAAACACCGATATTCCATCTCGCTCTATCTGACAGACGAGTCGCTCCCCGTGCGGGGGCGTGGATTGAAACAAGTGTTTGCAGTTGGGCAGCTGGAGCCCGTCGGTCGCTCCCCGTGCGGGAGCGTGGATTGAAACGCCAGTTCTGCCAGCCGGATGCAGTATTCACGCTCGTCGCTCCCCGTGTGGGAGCGTGGATTGAAACGATCAGCAGTATGTCGCTCATCAGCCGCGCCCCTTGTCGCTCCCCGTGCGGGAGCGTGGATTGAAACATACCCTTCGGCGCCTTAAGCGCGCCGCTCAACAGGTCGCTCCCCGTGCGGGAGCGTGGATTGAAACCGTGTCCGCCGCAAGGATCTGGATGAGGCGGAGGCGTCGTTCCCCATGCGGGAGCGATCAAGAAGGCGCTCGAGATTGATCGCCAGGATGGTCGCTCCCCGTGCGGGAGCGTGGATTGAATCGGGAGCATGTACCGAAGCACCGGCAAGCGAAGCTGACTCGCTGGTCGATAGCCGGCGAGAGCCCAAAACGACAGAAGCCGCCCGAAGGCGGCTTCTGTATCTTCTATAATCCCTCGGTACCCGAGGGAAGAATTTGGTGGGTGCACAAGGACTCGAACCTTGGGCCCGCTGATTAAGAGTCAGCTGCTCTACCAACTGAGCTATGCACCCGCTGTATTCCGCGCCGCGAACCAGTGTTTTGCACCAGTGCCCGGCGACGAGGGGTAGATAGCAAAGCCTTCCCGGCTTGTCGATGGCAAAAAAACGCATCCCCGACAGTTTTTTTACTGCGCCGACTTTACCGGGCTTTCTCAGAGATCCCCCGCCATCGTCCGCCGGGTGATGCGGATGTCGCGGTGGATGTAGACGGACATCACGAGGCCGAAGCCGAACAGAACCGTCAGCATGGCGGTGCCGCCGTAGGAGATCAGGGGCAGGGGGATGCCGACCACGGGGATCAGGCCCATCACCATGGCGATGTTGATGAAGACGTAGAGGAACAGGTTGGTCGAGACGCCGAGGCCCACCAGCCGGCCGAACTGGTTGCGGCAGCGGAGCGAGATGACGATGCCGTAGGCGATCAGCAGGCTGTAGAGCAGCAGCAGCCCGGTGCCGCCGATCATGCCCAGTTCTTCCGCCAGCATCGTAAAGATGAAGTCGGTCTGCTTTTCCGGAAGGAAGTTCAGGTGGCTCTGGCTGCCCATCAGGAAGCCCTTGCCGGCGATGCCGCCGGACCCCAGCGCGATCTTGGACTGGGTGATGTGATAGCCGGCGCCGAGCGGGTCGTTTTCCGGGTTCAGGAAGATCAGCACGCGGTTCTTCTGGTAGTCGTGCAGGAACTGCCACGCGACCGGGATGGACGCGGCGCCGCCGGCGATGATGATGCCGAACTTCCACAGCCGCACGCCGACCAGGAAGAAGAGGGCGCCGCCGACCATCATGACCATCAGTGCCGTTCCCAGATCCGGCTGCTTCATCACCAGTCCGACCGGGGCCAGCACCATCAGCAGCGGCACGATCAGGAAGGTGGGCCGGCCGACCTCTTCCAGCGAGGCGCCGTGGAAGTAGCGCGCCAGCGCCAGCACGATGGCGATCTTCATGATCTCCGACGGCTGGATCTGGATCACGCCAAGGTCGATCCAGCGCTGGGCGCCCATGCCGATCTCGCCGACGATCTCGACGGCGATCAGCAGGACAAGCGCCACCGCGTAGATCGGATAGGACAGGCGCAGCCAGATTCGCAGGTCGATCAGACCGACTGCGACCATGACGCACAGGCCGATGCCGAACCGGGTCGCCTGCCGGGAGGCCCAGGGATCGATGCTGCCGTTGGCGGCGGAATAGAGCATCGTCCAGCCGACCGCCGCGATGGAGGTCAGCAGCAGGATCAGCTTCCAGTTGATCTGCCAGAGCTTCTCGCCCAGGCTGAGTTCCGACTGGTGGCCGAGATAATCGCCGCTCATCCGCCGACCTTTCGCGCATTGCCCGCAGCATTGCCCGCAGCGATGGGTTTCACGGCCGCCGCCGGTTCCGCCACGGGCTCGGCTCGCGAGACCTGCGCCGATCCCCGCGCGCTGTCGCGGCGCTGGACTTCCAGCAGAAGGTCGCGGGCGATGGGAGCGGCCACGGCGGAGCCGCCGCCGCCGTGCTCGACGATCACGGCGCAGGCATAGCGCGGCGCGTTGATCGGCGCGAAGCCGACGAACAGCGCGTGGTCGCGCTGACGCCAGGGCAACTGGTCGTTCTTAAGGACGCCGGTGCTGCGCTCCGCCATGGTGATGCGGCGGACCTGACTGGTGCCGGTCTTGCCGCCCATCTCGAAGCCGGGTTCCGTGATGCGCATCTTGAAGGCGGTGCCGTCGCCCTGGTTCATGACGGCATTCTGCCCGGCGAGCGTGATGTCCAGATGGGCCTTGTTGATGCCGATCACCGGCCATGCCGTCTGCTCGCCGGCGCCGCGCTCGATCTGCCGGGTCAGGTGCGGCTTGACCGCGAAACCGCCGTTGACCAGCCGCGACTGCATCACCGCAAGCTGGAGCGGGGTCGCCAGCACGTAGCCCTGGCCGATCGCTGCGATCAGCGATTCGCCCTGCGTCCAGGACTTCCCAAGGTTGGCCTGCTTCCAGTCGCGGTTTGGGATCAGTCCCGGCCGCTCGCCGGGCAGGTCGAGTTGCAGCCGCTGACCCAGCCCAAATCGCTTCGCCATGTCGTGGATGCGGTCGATGCCGATCCGCTTCGCCAGATCGTAGAAGAAAGTGTCGCAGGAATGCTTGAGCGCGCCGACGAAATCGACCGTGCCGTGCCCGCCCTTCTTCCAGCAATGGAAGCGGTGATCGCCCAGGTCCATGTGGCCGGGGCAGAACACGCTGTGCCGGGGGCCGACGATCCCGCTGTCCAATGCCGCCAGCGCCACCATCATCTTGAACGTGGAACCCGGCGCGTACTGGCCGGCCACGACCTTGTTGGACAGCGGCGTGGTCGGGTCGGACAGCAGTTCCTCCCACGTCTCCGCGTTGATGCCGGTCGTGAACAGGTTGGCGTCGTAGCTGGGATGGGAGGCCATCGAGTAGATGCCGCCGGTATGGACGTCCATCACCACGGCGGCGGCGCTCTTCTCGGCGCTCAGCCGATCCTGCGTATATTGCTGGAGCCCGATATCGATGGTCATCGTGACGTCGCGGCCCGGTTCCCCCTCGTCCCGCGACAGCTCGCGGATGACCCGGCCGACGGAGTTGACCTCGAGCTGGCTGGTGCCGGCGACGCCGCGCAGGCTGGCGTCGTGGAACTTCTCGACGCCGGCCTTGCCGATGCGGAACCCCGGAAGCGTCAGCACCGGGTCGCCGTTCAATTCCGATTCCGAAACGATGCCGACATAGCCCAGCAGGTGGGCGGTCGCGGCCTCGTAGGGGTAGTTCCGCAACTCGCCGACGTCGATCGACACGCCCGGCAGGTCGGGGGCGTTGACCTCGATCATGGTGACCTGTTCCCAGGTCAGGTTCTCCTTGACCGTGACCGGGACGAAGGCGCGCTTACGCTGGATCTCGCGGGTGATGCGGCGATAATCGGCGTCGGTCAGCGGCACGATCTCGGAGATCAGGTTCAGCATGCGGTCGATCTTGCGCGCCTGCTCGGACACCATCACGACGCGGAAGTTCTGCTGGTTGACCGCCAGCGGCACGCCGAAGCGGTCCAGGATCTGCCCGCGCGAGGGGCTGAGCAACCGCATGTTGATGCGGTTTTCCTCCGCCAGCATCGTATAGCGGTCGGATTGCAGGACCTGGAGATAGTACATGCGGCCGACCAGGGTCGAGATCAGACCCGCCTGGATGCCGCCCAGCATCAGCGCCCTTCTGGTCAGGCTGCGGTATCGGTCGGTATCGCGCTCCACCATGGTGCCACGGCTTCCCGTCAGTGCTGAAGGAACGCCCGGTGGATGCGCATGAACATCCAGCCGAACGGGGGGAACAGGACCACGGTCATCACCGCCTGCATCAGGGCTGGGTCGGGCGACAGCAGGCGCAGGTTCAGGATCGAATAGGCCAGCCAGCCGACGAAGCCGGCGCCGAACGCGATCAGCGCGAAGCCGAACCACAGCATCGCGAAGGACGTGCCCAGGAAGAACCGGCGCTGGGTCAGGACGCCCCAATAGACCAGCACATAGATCAGCGGCGTCATGCCGAGCGGCGTGCCGCTCAGCAGGTCCTGCAACAGGCCCAAGCCGAAAGCAAGGCTGGGCCGCAGCAGGTCGGGCCGGTGGATCACCCAGTAATATAGGGCCATCAGCGGCAGGGCAGGGGCTATCGTGGCGTAGTTGGGCAGGTGCAGCAGCGCCATGCCGACCAGCATCAGCGCCACCGTCACCGCCAGCGGCGCGATGTTGCGTCCGGCCTGATCGATCTTGCCCCAGAACCCGCCCGTCATGGTAAACGCTCTGATATGGTCCCCCGATACCT
>DASQKT010000357.1:0-8746 GCA_035630415.1 Skermanella sp. | reverse complement strand
GCCATGTGGTACGCGGCGGGCGATACCGCCACCGACTTCAACTACTACACCAAGCGCGGCCTGCTGGCCGCCGTGCTGACGTCCACGACGCTCTACTGGCTGAACGACCAGTCGGAAGACAAGCGCGACACTTGGGCCTTCCTGGACCGCCGGATCGCCGATGTGATGAGAGTAGGGCGGACGACGGGCCGGCTGTCCGGCCTGGGCAACCTGATCGCCCATTTTCCGTCGCCCTTCCGGTTCGGCCGGCAAATCCGCCGCCGCGCCTCCGGCTACTAGGCTCTACCGCTGCCGGCGATCACTCCGCAGCCATGTCGCGGGTGATCGCCGACAGCGTCTCCCGCAGGCCTTCGGCGACCGGAGTCTCCGCCGTGAAGCCGAAGGCCTCCGCCGCCTTCGCCGGGTTGCCGAGCGATGTCCGGATGTCCCCGACCCGTGCCGGTCCATGGGCGACCCTCGGCTTGACGCCGCCCAGGTCGGAAATGATCCGCGCCAGTTCCAGCACCGTCGTCGGACGCCCGGTGCAGACGTTGAAGACCCTGCTGCCTTTGGCATCATCGTCCATGGCCGCCACCAGATGGCGCACGACATCGGCGACGTAGACGAAGTCGCGGACCTGTCCGCCGTCGCCGTTCACCGTGATTTCCCGGTTCTCCGCCACCTTGTCGGCGAAGATCGCGATGACGCCGGAATAGGGTGATTTTGGGTCCTGGCGCGGCCCATAGACATTGAAGAAGCGGAAGCCGGTCGAAGGGACCCCGTGGACCTGCCACGCCACCCGGCCATGCAGCTCGCAGCCCAGCTTGTCCGCTCCATAGGCCGACAGCGGCGCGGTCGCGGCACTCTCGTCCAGCGGCATGTTCGGATTGTCGCCGTAGACCGCGGCCGATGACGCGTACACCACCGGCACCGGCCCCTTTCGGTTGCAGGTACGGGCGGCATCGAACACCGCGATCGTGCCGGTCAGGTTGACGCGGTGGGTCCCCAGCCAGTCTTCGTTGCCGCGCTGGACCGACGCCACCGCCGCCAGATGGAAGCAGCCGTCCACGCCGGCCATCGCATGAGCCACGGTCTTCGCATCGGCGACATCGCCTACCACCACCTCGACCCCGTTGGGCAGGTTGGAGCGCCGTCCCGTAGACAGGTCGTCCAGCACCCGGACCTTGTCGCCACGCGCAAGCAGGGCGTCGACCAGATGGGACCCGATAAAGCCGCAACCACCGGTTACCAGCCAGAAAGCCATGATAATCCCCAGAACACGCAAGATATCGTCGAAACGACTTGCGTACTCTCCCCGTTGCCGCTGGTCGCGGGAGCAAAGGAGGGCATCCGGGAGAGAGGGGGCGTATGCGTCATGGCATCGGCCGGGATTTGCCGGCATGCGGAAGCGGGCAGCCAAATGCTGGCCGCCGGGTTATAAACAGTCAACCCGACCTTGAGTCCGACAGCCAGCCCGAGGAAGAAACCATGATCGAACGAACCAAGCCCGACGAGACGAAAATCACCGCCAACCTGCCCACGGCCACCATCGAGATGGTCGTGCGTGAGCATCAGGATACCGGTTCGGAAGTGCTGACCGTCAGCGTCCGCGCCACGCCGTCGTTTCAGGCGGTATCGCAGGCGTTCCGGCCGGAAGCCCTGATACTGGCCAATCCCTTCACCCTTTGGATAAAGATGGCGACGCTGGCATGGCAACCCTGGCTTCAGCTGGCCGGAGCCAGCCCCCAGGTCCAGCGGGAACTGCCGAAGCCCGAGGCTTCCGGCCGTTGAGGCTGGCTGCTCCGACGTGACTATTC
The DNA here is from genome assembly GCA_035630415.1 of Skermanella sp. Classification (GTDB taxonomy): domain Bacteria; phylum Pseudomonadota; class Alphaproteobacteria; order Azospirillales; family Azospirillaceae; genus Skermanella. The sequence goes on along the minus strand of DASQKT010000357.1, from coordinate 6,950 downwards.
AGTGATGGTCTTGTTGGCTTGTGCCTTGTGCGCGGCCAGCGCCATCAGGCGGCGGTCGCGCCACGCCTGACGGGCCTGGAGCCGGTCTTCCGACAACAGCACGCGGCGCTGGCGCTCGATCCGGGTCGCGACCCCCTCGTCCCATTCGCGGGGTTCGGCCTGGCTCTGGCCCATCTCGTAATACATCTGCCCATAGCGCCTGATGTAATCGACCACGCCGCCCGGCGCGTTCAGGTCGATCGTCTCGAACGGCCCCATGAACGCCCAGCGCAGGCCAAGGCCTTCGCGGATGGTCTTGTCCACATCCTCGACGCTGACGGTGCCGTCCTGCACCAGCTTGAACGCCTCGTTCAGCAGCGCTCCTTGAAGCCGGTTCAGCACGAATCCCGGAATCTCGCGGGTGGTGCGGATCGGCTCCTGACCCAGCGCAGTCATCAACGCCTGGGTTCGCAGGACGACTTCCTCATCGGTCCAGGGCGCCGGGATCAGTTCCACCAGCGGAATGAGATAGGGGGGATTGACGGGGTGGGCGACCAGGCAGCGCGCCCGGCCGGGCAGATGTTCGGTGAAGGTGGACGCAGGCAGGCCGGACGACGAACTGGCGATGGCCGCTTCCGGATCGGCCAGCCGGTCAAGCTCGGTGAATAGCTCGCGCTTCATGTCCACCTGTTCCAGGATGCACTCCTGGACGTGGCTGGCGTTACCGACGGCGTCGGCAAGGTCCGATGTGGGTTCGATCCGTTCCAGCAACCGGTCCGGTTCGACATTGATCAGTCCAAAGCCGAACAGGTCCCGGAGGTTTCCCTCGATCACCTGCATCGCCAGGGGCAAAGCTTCGGGATTGCTGTCGTACAGCGCCACCCGGCGGTTGGCCCTGGCACAGACTATCGCCCAGCCCCGACCCACCAATCCAGCGCCGATGACGGCAATCTTGTCCACCATGGCCATGTGGTTTCTCCACTTTCTTCGATATCGTGCGGTATGTCCCGGTCCTCGTTCCGGCGCCGGTCGGGGGCGGGACGATGGCCTGGATGGACGAACCTAAGCGGTCGATCCAATCGAATCGAGTCCGAAACGACATTTATCCGATATATTTCGTTTCTGGTTTCAAACGAAATTTCAGATAAATATTCAAAATTTGTTTCCCCGCGTCATACGACCCGGTGACGAGGCGTCTCGCCGTTGAGGAACGCAACCACGCCGGCGACGACCTCCATCCCCATACGCTCCATCGACTCGCTCGTCGCGGCGCCGGTGTGAGGCGTCGCCACGAAGTTGTCCAGACCCAGCAGCGGATGGTCCGGCGAGGGCGGTTCGTCCACGAAGACATCGCTGGCGGCGCCCGCGATGAAGCCTTCGCCCAAGGCCGCGTGAAGCGCCGTCTCGTCCACGATGCCGCCGCGCGACAGGTTCAGCAGGATCGCTTCCCGCCGCATCAGGCCCAGCCTGCGGCCGTCGATCAGATTGGCCGTATCGGCGGTCAGGGGAATATGCAGGGTCAGCAGATCAACCTGCGGCAGCATGGCGTCCAGGCTGGTATAGCGCTCGGCCCCGATCTCGGCGAAGGCGGCATCGGGGGCGAAGGGGTCGAAGGCCAGCAGCGGCGCGCCGAAAGCGTTCTTGAAGAGCAGTGCTGTACGCCGGCCGACGCTACCCATGCCGACCACGCCGACCGTGCGGCCGGACAGTTCGAACCCCTGCGGCGGCGATCCGCTCAGGCCACCCTCCCGCAGCAGGCGGTCTGCCAAGCTGATCCGCCGGGCGACCGACAGCGCCATGCCGACCGCCAGTTCCGCCACCGCATTGGCATTCGCCCCCGGCGTGCTGACAACCGCGATCCCCCGCGCCCGCGCCGCGTCCAGGTCGATGTTGTCGACGCCGGCGCCATGCTTGCCGACCACCTTCAGCCGGACTGCCGCTTCCAGCAAGTCGGCCGTGACCTTGGAAGTGCGGACGATGATGCCGTGGGCGTCTTCGGGCCACTTGTCTCTCCGGGCATCGCCCGGCTCGACCACGTCGCAGCTCTGCCGCAGTGTCGCGATGGCGCTGGGCGCTATCTGTTCAAGGACATAGACGAGGGGACGTTCCACCATTTCCAGGCCACATACCGAGTTATTCAGCGAATCACCGGGATGGTAAATGCCGCACCGGTTCCCTGCCAGTGCCAATCACGACGCCAATCACTATGAATGCATCCGGTAGCACTAATCCGGTGCCGGCTCCGGATCGTTGACGACCCGGAACATCCGGCTTGCGCTCTCGTGCCGGTACCGTATGCCGGTGAGGGACCCATCCATGCATTTCAGGTCGATGCGGGCGGGCAGGGTGCGGTCGAGGCCGAATGTCAGCGGCAGGTTGACCATGTCGCCGGACCGCAGGACCCTGCCATCCTCCAGAGGCGGCAAGGCTGGATGAAAGCGCAGCCGGATAGCACCACCGGCTCCCGGCAGGTGGATCGGGCCGAAACTTATCGGTATGGTCGATGTGCCTTTCTCCAGGGCTTCCAGCGGGATCTCGACCCTTGCTTCGCCGGTGCCCTGGCACCCCGTCAGCGTGATCGGAACCGTTTGGGGCGCCGTCAGGTGGAGAGCGGCGAAATAGGCCGACAGCCCGACCGCCAATCCCAAACCAACGAGGCCGGCCACGGCAGGCAGCCGCCGCTTTTCCGCGTTCATCGGCATGGCCCCGCCGGTTCCTAAGCCGCCTTGCGCGGCTCAGTAATGTCTGTCGCTGATCTGGCCGCCGGTTTGACCATTAGTTTGTTCGCCGGGGTGGTTCAACTGGCTCACGATGGCGGCAAGCTGGGTCTCGCTGGTGTCGGCGACGATGACGTAGCTTCGTTCGCCGTTGCTCCAGTAGCCGACGCGGACCCCGCCGACCTGCGCCATGTGCAGCCCGTCCGCCTGTCCGTCGTCGCGCGGAGACAGGCAGATGGTCAGCCGGTGACCTTCCCGGTCCTCATAGATCAGTCCGGCCAGCGGATGCTGCATGTCGCCCATCACCCGGCCGCCGATCAGCTTCAGGCCCATCGGCGTCAGTTCGGGCACTTCCACCTGCTCGCCCAGCCGCGCCGACATCCAGCGCGCGAGATCCACGCCGCTTTCCTGACCGGGATTGACGACCGGCGGCATCGGACCTTCGGCAAACACCAGATGCGCGCCCGTCGCTTCCACCACGTAGGTCGGCAGGGGACCCGGAATGAAGCGATGGACAAGCTCGTTGGTGCTCCAGCCCGCCGCCACCAGCGCCACGACGGCGGCGGCCTGACGCAGCCAGACTAGGGGGCGCCGCTTCGTCAGCGTCCGCTGAAGGCGCGCTCCCAATTCCTCCGCCAATTCCTCTGTCCGTTCAGGATCGGCTTCGGCAGCACCCTCCGAGGCGCCGATAGCCGTCAGAAGCTTCTGCTCGGCATAATCGTGAAGTCGCTGCCGAGCCTCGGGGTCGGTTTCCAGCCATGCCAGGACGACGGCTTCCTGCTCCGGAGCCAGTTGCCCGTCGAGAAAGGCGTGAAGGTCGTTCTCGTCGATTTCGATCGTCATTCTGACCTCCCGACCAGACGCAGCTTGGGCCGTCTGGCCTGATTGAGCATGGAGCGCAGGGCAGCGCGTCCCCGGCCAAGCCGGGACATGAAAGTACCGATCGGAATGCCCAGCCGCTTGGCCGCCTCTTCATACTTCAACTCTTCGGTCGCGATCAGCGTCACGGCGCGGCGCTGGTCCTCGGGCAATTGGGACAGTGCCGCCATCACTTCCCGCACTTCCATGTGCTGGTGCTGGGCCGGCTCCGCCCTCTGCATCTCGGCCGCCGCGTCGGCATCCGCTTTGACGGCGGTCTCCAGCTTGCGCCGCCGCAACCCGCTGATATGGACGTTGTGCAGGATGCGGAACAGCCAGACCCGCAGGTCGGCGTCGGGCCGGAAGGTGTCGGCGCCCGCGATCGCGCGCGACAGGCATTCCTGCACCAGATCTTCCGCCTCGTCGGTGTTGCGGGTCAGCGCTATCGCGTAGCGGCGGAGGCTGGCGATATGCGTCGCCATCTCCTGCTTCAGCTTTCCGTGCGGGTGCGTCCCGTTGGGCATCTGTTTCCGTTTCAAGCCGGCATGAAGGCGGGGGCGCGCCGGCCGCCCGTCATCAGGCGCTGGAGCTTCTCGATGGCGCGGGCCTCGATCTGCCGAACCCGCTCGCGGCTGATGCCGAACTGGCGCGACAGGTCTTCCAGCGTCAGCGGCTCCTCGGCAAGGCGCCGTGCGGCGAGGATCGAGCGTTCGCGTTCCTGCAACTGCTGCATCGCCTTCTTCAGTTGAAGCCTCCTGCGCTCCAGTTCCTGGCGCTGGGCCAGCATTTCTTCCTGACTTTCCGATGGATCGATCAGCCAGTCCTGAGCCTGTCCGTCCTCCATCCCCGGCAGGGGCAGGTTGAGCGACTGGTCGGGACCGGCAAGCCGTCCGTTCATCCCGGCGACATCTGCCACCGGCACCTTCATGTGCTGGGCCAGCCGGAGGGCTTCTTCCGGGCTCAGGTCGCCTTCCTGCAACAGGTTCATATTGCTCTTCGCCCGGCGCAGGCCGAAGAACAGTTTCTTCTCCGCGCCGGTGGTGCCCATCCGGACCATCGACCACGAACGGAGGATGTATTCCTGCATGGCCGCCCTGATCCACCACAAAGCGTAGGTGGTGAAGCGATAGCCGCGGTCCGGATCAAACCCGTTCAGCGCTTGGACCATGCCCATATTGCCCTCGGCGATCATGTCGGACATCGGCAACCCGTAGCCGGCATAGCCGCGCGCCACCTTGGCGACCAGCCGCAGATGGCTGCCGATCAGGCGTTCCGCCGCCTCAGGATCGCGCCGGTCGCGCCATGCGCGGGCCAGATCGGCTTCCTCGTCGGCGCCCAACATCGGGTATTCGCGAATCCGGGAGAGATAACGGGCAAGGTCCGAACGGCTAGGCGATGACTCCATGAAAATGCTCCCGTATTCCCTGTCTGGTGTTCTGTCTGTTGATTTGAACGATGCGCTTTGATCCCGATTACGAACGGCTCAGCGCTTTAATCCCGGATTTTTCGTCATTTCGCGGCCAAGTGCGGATCACTGCGCATATCCTCGGCCATCAGCGTGCGAACGACGGGGAAGTCTTTGCTGATGCCGTCCTGGCTGACGTACTGGACCTTCGCGACGACATCGTTCCGGCAATGCAGCAGGATGCGGCGCGGCGGGTCGTCGGAATCTCCGGAATTGACCGGCAGGTGCAGCACGTCGCCGACCCTGGTGATGGAGGGGCCGCTGCCGTCGGCGTCGCCGCTGAAGCGCAGCCTGACCACGTCGGCGCTCCCCTGGTGCCGGAACGGTCCGAGCCAGACCGGCACATGCATGCCGTCGCCCGGTCCGCCGGTCATCGTCAGCAGCGTGCCGGGCAGGCTGAAGCTGACCGTCTCGCGCGGCAGTCCGCAGGCGACCTGAAGGATTTCGATCGGCTCCGGGGCCGACCGTCCCAGCGTGAAGCCGGCAAGCGCCGGCACGGTAACGGCCGCCGCCACCGCAACCGCGACGACCCGCCGATCCTTCCATCCCTTCCGCTTTTCCTGCCGCACCGCCTGGCACTCCGTCCGCGATCCATTTCGGTTTCGCGGCAATTACGCGGGGTGCGGCGGTTTAATCCCGGCGGTGTGCGGGTCCATCTGATATCTTTAGGGCTATAAACGCAACGCGTTATGAACGTCTTGCGTTATGAACGAACAACGGTTATATTGCTAAATGATCCGAACTTTTGCTTCTGAGGAAACTGAAAAGGTATTTCATGGCCGTTCAGTCAAAAGACTGCCCTCCGATATCCAGAGAACGGCTGAGCGTAAGCTGCGCCAGATCCATTCTGCAAAAGAGCTGAAGGATCTGATAGCTCCGCCCGGTAACCGGCTTAAGTTACTGGAAGGCGATAAAGCAGGACTGCACAGTATCCGGGTCAATGACCGATGGCGTATCTGCTTCATCTGGAAAGATGGCGGCGCTGACCAAGTCGAGATAGTTGACTACCATTAGGAGATGAACATGTCGCACCGCGATTTTCCGCCGATCCATCCTGGTGAACAGCTGCGTGAAGAGTTCATGAAACCGATGGAGTTGACCGCTTACCGTCTTGCCAAGGACATAAACGTTCCGATCAGCCGCATTCAGGCCATCATCGACGAGAAGCGTGGCATCACCGGCGACACCGCTCTGCGGTTAGGCCGGTATTTCGATACGACGCCGGAGTTCTGGCTTAACATGCAGCGGGATTTTGAGCTGGAGACCGCACGGATGCAGTCCGGCGAAGACATCATCGCCAGGGTGCAGCCCCGTGCTGCGCCCCAAGTTGCGTAGGCGACGCCCACAATGCCTCCACCTCCTTGACCCGCCTCCCGCGCCTGCTAAACTCCCGCCATCATGATGGGCTTCTTCACCGCCACCCGGCTCCGTCCCGCGCGAATTAGCTGCCCGGTCCTCCGCTGAGGGCCGGGATAATAGCTGTTTGCCGCCGCCGCCCTGTCGGCGCGGCTGGACGTGGGAGGCTTTGCGATGCTATCGCTCTCCCCAGATTTCACCCGACGAGCTGCCGGTGACCGCACCGACAGCCCGACGGCTGCCTGGACCCGATCATGACCCGCGACTATAAATCGACCGTATTCCTTCCCCGCACCGATTTCCCCATGCGCGCCGGCCTGCCCGCGAAGGAGCCGGAGCTGCTGCGGCGCTGGGCGGAGATGGGCCTGCACGACCGCCTGCGGGAAGTCTCCGCCGGACGTCCCAAGTTTATCCTCCACGACGGCCCGCCCTACGCCAACGGCAACATCCATGTCGGGCACGCGGTCAACAAGATCCTGAAGGACGTGGTCAGCCGCTCGCAGCAGATGCTGGGCAAGGACTCGGTCTATGTGCCGGGCTGGGACTGCCACGGCCTGCCGATCGAATGGAAGATC